>NZ_JBOGDD010000582.1:0-4255 GCF_050701675.1 Mycobacterium sp.
CCACGTACGAGAGTCGCGTCACCCGTAGATGCGGTGCGTCCTCCCATGGCGATTCGGTGGTCGCGGCTCCACCGAGCGTGGCACGCGACTCCAGCACCAACGTGCGGGCACCGGAGCGGGCCAGATACGCGGCCGAGACCAGACCGTTGTGGCCACCGCCGATCACTACGGCGTCGTAGGCGTCGTTACCGTTAGCCATGGCAGACCTTCTTCCGTGTACTCGCCTGACTGACTGTTCAATCTAATCGAGTGTTAGGCTTGCAGACAAGTAGCAGCGCCGCCACTCGAAGGAGGGTTTGACAGCGATATGGCCGATCCTGCGCCCGCGACGGAGAACAACGAGGCACGTCGCATCGAAATGCTGGACGCCGCAGCGGGGCTGATCTGTGAACGCGGCTTCGGCGATACGCGCATCGCCGACGTCGCGAAACGGGCGGGCGTCAGCTCGGCACTCGTCATCTACTACTTCGGCACCCGCGACAGGTTGCTGGTCGACGCGCTTCGGCACTCCGAGGAGTCGTTCTACGAAGCGGCCGAGAAGATGCTGGCCGAAGTCACCTCGTTGCGCGAACGCCTATCCCTGCTGATCAAGTGGACGGTGATACCGCAGGCGGACAACGAGATTCCCGGTGCGTGGGGGTTGTGGTTCGACCTGTGGGCGCAGGCCTTCCGGCACGACGAGGTCAAGGCGGGCCGCGTCGAACTGGATGCGCGCTGGCGTCGTATGATCGTCGACGCCATCAAGTCGGGCGAGGCAACCGACGAGCTGGGCGGAGACGTCGACGCCAGGATGTTCGCACTCGAGTTCGGTGCGCTGCTCGACGGTCTGTCCATCCAGGTGGCGCTTGAAGACCCGGAGGTCGACTCCGACGTGGCCTACGACATCGCCATGCGCTTCTGCGAGCGCGAGCTCGACCTTCCACCGACCAAGAAGCCGCGCGCGGCCAGGAAGGCTCCCACCAGGCTCAGGCCGAAGAAGGGCTGAGCGCCTCCTGGGCGTCGGCCTCGACGGGGTCTTGGACCAGTGACGCCGAGCTGCGGTGCAACACCCGGACCGCGTCGTGCGCGCAGACGCACGTGACCGCGGCGCCGGGCGCGTGCGTCACCGAGCCGGGACCGGAGGCGTTCGGAACCTCGACGACCAACGCCGTCGCCGCACCGACGTCGACGTGGACCTGCGTGCACGCGCCGAGGTACACGATCTCTCTGACCGTGCCACCGATGGCGTTGCGGCCCTGCGGTACGGGCTCATCCGGAGCCTGCAGGGTGATGCGCTCCGGCCGAATCACGATGGCGGCGGGCCCCTTCGGAACCGAATGGTCGACGACGGCGCCGAGCTGGGTGGCGATCGCCGAGCAGATCGCGGACGTGTCGGACGCTTCGAGCACGTCGGCGTCGAAGATGTTCGCGGCACCGAGGAACCCCGCGACGAACGTCGTCGCCGGTGACGAATAGATCTCCTGCGGCGGGCCCACCTGTTCCACCCGGCCGTCCGCAAGCACGGCGATCTGGTCGCTCATGGTGAGCGCTTCCTCCTGATCGTGCGTGACGTAGACGAAGGTGATGCCGACCTCGCGCTGCACCGCCCTCAGCTCGAGCTGTAACTGCCTGCGCAGCTTGGCATCCAGCGCCCCGAGCGGTTCGTCGAGG
This sequence comes from Mycobacterium sp., assembly GCF_050701675.1. Lineage (GTDB taxonomy): Bacteria > Actinomycetota > Actinomycetes > Mycobacteriales > Mycobacteriaceae > Mycobacterium. Next base: position 1,651 of record NZ_JBOGDD010000582.1, read on the forward strand.
AGTAGTACCCGCGGGCGCAGCACCAGGGCCCGCGCCAGGGCCACCCGCTGCTGCTGGCCACCTGAGAGCTGGGCCGGCTTGCGCTTGGCGAGCTTGCCCATCTGCACGAGGTCGAGCGCCTCGTCGACGCGGCGCTTGGTCTCGTCGCGGGATGACTTCTTGTACTTCAGCCCGAAGGCCACGTTGTCCCACACCGTCATGAACGGGAACAGTGCATAGGTCTGGAAGACGGTGTTGACCGGGCGGCGGTGCGGCGGGTCGCCGACCATGTCCGTGCCGTCGAGTTCGATGCGCCCGGAGTCTGGCTTCTCGAAGCCGGCGATCATCCGCAGCGTGGTGGTCTTCCCGCACCCGGAGGCCCCCAGCAGCGAGTAGAACTGCCCCGCCGGGATGTCCAGGTCGATACCGGTGACCGCAGGCACGCCGTCGAAGGACTTGGCCAGCTGATGCAGGCTGACGTGCCCCCCGGTCAGCGCCGTCATCGCCAACCCAGCCCGCCGGATCCGATTCCCCGGTCGCTGCGCTCCAGCCCGCCGGTCAGGGCGTCACCGCCTCGGCCAGCCTCGCGAAGTTCGCCGTGAGCCGGTCGACATCGGACTCGTCGTGCTGGACGGATAGCAGCCATTGCTCCACCTTCCCCCATGGCGGCAGGAATACGCCGCCATTGTGCTGTATGAGCCAGTGCAGATGGCCGAGCCGCGCGTCTGCCTGGAGGAAGTCGCGAAACTCCCGCACGGGGTCGCGACGGAACGTGACACAGCCCTTGGCGCCCACCGAGACGACGTGCCAGTCGAAGCCGTACGACGCGATCACGCCCTCCAGCGACGAGCGCATCCGGGCGGCCAGTGCATCGAGATGGCGGTAGTTGTCGTCGGTCAGGACCTCAGACAACGTGGCCCTGGCGGCAGCCATCGCGAGTGGATTGCCGTTGAAGGTGCCGACCTGTTCGTAGCGACCGTCGGCGATCGCCGACATCACCTCGGTGGTACCGCCGATCGCGGCGACCGCGACACCGCCACCCAATGCCTTTGCCAGACACACCATGTCGGGAACAACACCTGACAAGGCGGTGACGCCACCCGGCCCAGTGGTGAAGCCCGTCTTGACCTCGTCGAAGATGAGCAGCGCACCGGCCTGGTGGACCAGATCGCGGATAGCGGCAAGGTAACCGTCGTCAGGTGCGATGATGCCCGCATTCATCATGATGGGCTCGAGAATCATCGCCGCGACCTGACCACGATGTTCGGCGAGTGCACGCACCACCGCGCCCGCGTCGTTGAAGGGGACGACGACCACCAGGTCGCGGATGGCGGCCGGGATGCCCGAATTACCAGGAACGCCGATGGGATGATCGCGCGGACCCACTTCGTCCGCTTCCGGCAGAACCGACACCTGAACCGAATCGTGGTGCCCGTGGTAGCACCCCTCGACCTTGATGATGAGATCCCGCCCGGTGAGTGCGCGGGCCAGGTGAACCGCGTCCATGGTCGCCTCAGTGCCGGAATTGGCGAACCGCCAGAGCGGCAGATCGAACCGGCGGGCCAACTCGCCGGCGATCCAGATCGCGTCCTCGGTGGGCTGGGCGAAGTGGGTACCCCGACGAACCCGGTCGCTCACCGCCGCGACGATCGCCGGATGCGCATGTCCCGCAATGGAAGCGCCGTATCCACCGTGCATGTCGACGTACTGGTTGCCGTCGACGTCGTACACCTTCGAGCCCTCGCCGTGGCTCATCCAGACGGCTTGCGGTTCAGCGATCTGCCAGTTGGACGTCGCCCCGCCTGCGAGGTGTTCGCGCGCCCGACCGATCATTTCGGTACTGCGCGGCTGACGCCTGAGGAACACCTGCTCCTCAGCGGCGATCAGGTCGTCCACCGCGTCCGATACCTGACTCTGCACCACCGTCGAAGACACGGTCGAACCTCCACTCTCCAGCAGTCATCTCTTCTTCGCGCAAGCGCTCATCAGCGGTTGACTGAGCATTCAGTCTATGCGACAGTCCTAACACCGACAAGACGCGAACCGCGGGAGGCCCAAGATGCCAGCCCAGATGCCGAGGTCCAACAGACCCGGCCCCAACCGTCGTCAATTCCTGCAACGCGCCGCGATTCTCGCCGTCACCGCGCCCACCCTCGGGGCGTTCCTGGCGGCCTGCTCCAAGTCGGGGCCCGCCTCATCCGGGCCCACCCTGACGATTGCGAAGCCGGACAACCCCGTCAAGTGGAACATCGCGGACGACAACAAGCCGATCGCAGACGGCCTGGCGCCGGAGAAGGGTGCGACGCTCAAGATCTACAACTACGCCGACTACCTCAGCCCCCAGGCCGTCAAGGGATTCGAGGACCAGTACGGCGTCAAGGTCGAGATCTCGACGTTCAACGACGGCGACGAGGCGATCACCAAGCTGCGCAGCGGGGTCGACTTCGACATCTACAACGCCAACTACACGGAGATGAGCCGGCTGGTGACGGGCGGGCTGGTGCGTCCGCTCAACCACAGCTACATCCCGAACATCTCCAACGTCTGGCCGACCTTCACCAACCCCTGGTACGACCAGGGTTGGCAGTTCACCGTGCCGTACACGATCTACACCACCGGAATGGGT
>NZ_JBOGDD010000583.1:0-7016 GCF_050701675.1 Mycobacterium sp.
GGAGATCACCGACGCCGAGTCCGACGACTGCGCCGTCGCCCCGGCGGGCCGCTGGATCGTCGACCCCGACGGCGCGGTGGTCAGGGCGGGTCTGGTGCGCCACTACGGTGCGCGGCACGGCCTGTGGCAGCTGGACGCGGCGATCGCCTACCTGACGGGTGACGAGTTGCCGGACGGGGTGCGGGGCTTCGAGGTGCTCGCCGAGCTCGGGTTCTCCGAACGCGCGTTGCGGCAGGAACTTTCGGCGCGTGACGTTGGTGCGTGCGAGATCCTCGTCCGAGGTGTCGCCGTCGACCCCGACGTACTGCGGGCGCGGCTGCGACTTCGCGGCTCGGTACGCCTGTCGGTGGTGATCACCCGAATCGGTGCGGGAAGTGCCAGCAGGGCAGTGGCATACGTTTGCCGACCCTCCCGATGAGGCCACGGGTACTGTGGCGTCGGCGGCGCCGGTGCCGCACCATCGGTGGAGGTTATGGACGGATGATGCGCATTTCCACGCTGGCCTTGGCCGCCTCTGCGGTGGCAGTGTTCGGTTGGTCGGGCACTGGGGTCGTGTCCGCGGCGCCTCCCAGGTGTGCCGATCTCGGTGGCGTCGTCGACAGCACTCAGACGTGCCAGATCCAGGCGACGGATCCGGGGTATTCGCTGAACATCAGCTACCCGGTCAACTATCCGGACGTGCAGCCGGTCTTCGACTACGTCAAGCAGACCCGCGACGGATTCCTCAACGTGGCCAAGATGCCGGATGGGCGCGCGACGCCCTACGAGTTGGACACCACGGCCACCCAGTACAGCTCTGACGTCCCACCGCGGGGCACTCAGAGCGTGGTGTTCAAGACGTACCAGGGCGTCGGCGGCGCGCACCCACAGACGTTCTACAAGTCGTTCAACTGGGACCAGGGGCTGCACGAGCCCATCACGATCGACAACCTGTTCCGCGAGAGCACCGCGCCGTTCCCGGTCCTCTTCCCGCTGGTGCAGGCCGAGGTGGACAAGCAGTTGAGCCAGCCGGTGACGATTGCGCCCGGGGACGGTCTGGACCCGACGAAGTACCAGAACTTCGCCATCACCAACGACTCACTGATCTTCTTCTTCAGCCAGGGCGATCTGCTCCCTGAAGCGGCGGGAGCGTTGCAGGTGACGGTTCCGCGCGGGCCCGTCGACGCGATGATCGCCTGACGGCGGTCAGCAAGGGGCGTCAGGCAGGGGCGAAGCCGAACACCCGACCGTCACTCGTCGCGGCCACCACGCGGCGGTCGTGGCCGATCGACACCCCGACCGGGTAACCCGTCGCGCCCGGTAGGGGATAGCTGTTGAGCGTGTGACCGTCGGCCGGGTCGAACACCAGCAGTGCCATCCCCGCCGTATCGCCGTCGGCGCCCGTGCGCGTCACGGTGTACGCGGCGGACTTCCCTGCCAGGCTGGACGTCGCCAGCGGCTCGACGTCGTCGCGCGTCCAGGTCACCTCCCCGTGGTCGCCGTCGTCCTTGATCCCGGTCAGCTTGGTGTCTGGCCCGCCGCCGGACACGATCAGCCCGTCCGGTGACACCGATGGGGGCGTCTGCGGTTGAAAGTTCAACGGCACCGACCACTTCGGCTTGCCGTCGGCGGAGTTGAGCGCCCACAGGTGCCCATCGCGGCCGTTGACGTAGACGGTGTTGCCGTCGGCGGACAGGACGGGCGCCGCGAGCGGTCCGCCGCCAACGGCCGTGCTCGTCCAGCTACGCACCAGCAGCGGGGTCTGGCCAGGCCGGTAGCGCAACCCCACGACCTCAGGGGCTGCGGCGTCCGGCTCCCACAGCGTGGTCACGACGATGCCCGTCGCTGCCGAGAACGCCGGGGCCGCCGCCACCGGGCAGCGTGGCCGGCCCTGCTGGCAGTCGGCGAGCCCGCGCTGCGAATCGGTGGGGTCGACGCCGTCCACCAGATCCAGCGCCGTTCCGTCGACGGTGCCGCGGTGCGCGTCGTAGACCAGCACCTGCCCCAGATGCGTCACTACCAGGAGTTCGCCTGCGGACAGCAGGCGCGGCGTCATCGGCAGGCCGATCACCGGAGAGCGCCAACGGATCCACTGCGTCGGCGGAAACGACATCATCGCGCCCGGCTGCCCGACGTAGAGGTTGTCGAACCCGTCGAACAGCGGACTCGACAGGCCGCCGCCCTGCCACAGCCTGGAGCACCAGCGCTGGCGTGCCCGGTTGTCGGTCTCCCACACCATCAGCGAGCAGCCGCCCGCGGTCTGGGCGTTGACGGCCAGGTAGTCACCGGAGCCCAGCGCCACCTGCGCTTGGACCTCGCCCTTGGCGGAGCGGATCCAGTCCAGCCGCAGGGCGGTCGACCCGTCGACCTTCACGGAGCTGCTGTTCGCGGCGTCGGCGTACTGCGCCGACCAGCCGTCGGCCGGATGGGCGTCCACCCAGGTGTCGGTGTTGCCGCATCCGCCAGAGATCAGCGTCATGAACGCCGCGAGCGCCACCACAGCCACGCGGCGGGCGGTCGTTCCAGGAGCAGGCATCGAGTCCCGAGACTATCCCGAGGTCCGGTGGGCAGGAGCGCAGCGACCCGGGGAGTGTCGCGGTGGGCTGGGGGTACCCCCGCTTGCGGGGGAGAGCGCAGCGACCCGGGAATGTCACGGGAAGTCCTCTTGTAGGCTCATCCGCCATGACCACGATGTGGGGCGCCCCACTTCACCAGCGTTGGCGCGGCTCGCGGCTCCGTGACCCGCGGCAGGCCAGGTTCCTCACGCTGGCATCGCTGAAGTGGGTGCTCGCGAACAAGGCGTACTCACCGTGGTACCTGGTTCGCTACTACCGGCTGCTGAAGTTCAAGCTCGCCAACCCGCACGTCATCACCCGCGGCATGGTGTTCCTCGGCAAGGGTGTGGAAATTCAGGCCACCCCCGAGATGTCCCAGCTGGAGATCGGCCGTTGGGTTCACATCGGCGACAAGAACACCATCCGCTGCCACGAGGGTTCGCTACGCATCGGCGACAAGGTCGTCCTCGGCCGTGACAACGTCATCAACACCTACCTCGACATCGAAATCGGGGACTCCGTGCTGATGGCCGACTGGTGCTACATCTGCGACTTCGACCACAAGATGGACAGCATCGAGCTGCCGATCAAGGACCAGGGCATCGTCAAGAGTCCCGTTCGGATCGGCCCAGACACCTGGGTCGCGACCAAGGTGACGGTGCTCCGGGGTACCTCCGTCGGGCGCGGTTGCGTGCTGGGTTCGCATGCCGTGGTCAAGGGCGAGGTGCCCGACTTCTCGATCGCGGTGGGCGCTCCCGCGAAGGTGGTCAAGAACCGGAAGCTGGCGTGGGAGACCTCGGCTGCCGAGCGCGCCGAGCTGGCCGCGGCGCTGGCCGACATCGAGCGCAAGAAGGCGGCGCGCTGACGGCTCACTGGGGCCAGTCGATGCCGAAACACTCGGCTAGCGCGGTCTGACCGCGGCCCGTCACCGTCAGGGCCCGTCCGCGCGGCGCACGCTTGACCCAACCCGCGGACACGAAGCGATCGAGGACGGCACGGCCGAGGGCACCGGACAGGTGGTGACTCTGTTCGGTCCAGTCGATGCAGTAGCGAACGAGTGGCCTTGAGCCCGACGGCAGTTCGATGCCGACGTCGGCGAGGAAGGACCCACCTGCGGCGGTGACTCGGTAGTCGACGTCGTGCCCGTGGTTGCTCAACGTGTCGTGGCGGTGCCGCAGCGGGTCGTAGTGACCGTTGCCGCCGATCAGCACGTCACGGTGCAGCAGGCTGCCCATGAGGGCGACGCCCAGTTTGCCTGCGAAGTGGTCATAGCAGGTACGGGCCGACCGCAGACGCGCGGCATTGGTGCCTTCGCGCAGCGACCGGACGGGCCGGGACGGCGCCAGCTGTCCCAGCCGTTCCAGGAGTTCGGCGACCTCGGTGCCTGCGAGCCGGTAGTACCGGTGCCTGCCGTGGGATTGCACCGTCAGCAACCCGGCATCCGTCAGCTTGCCGAGGTGGCTGCTGGCGGTCGACCGGCTCACGCCCGCTTCGTCGGCGAGCACGCTGGCGGGAAGGGCCCTGCCGTCGTCCAGAGCGAGCAGCACCTTGCACCGGGCCGGGTCGGCGAGCAGAGCCGCGAGGGCGGCGATGTCGGCGTCACCGGTCGCGGGGAGGTCGGCGGGTTCACGCATGAAAGTCCTCCTTCGTTGGCACGGCGGCGGCCCGTCGCGTCGGCCTTGCGTACCGCAGAACCAGAATGGCGCCGACGGTCTCGACGATGCCACCCGTCAGCACGGCCGCGCGCACACCCTCGGTGAACGTGGCGCCGGAGTCGGCATCCCGGCTGACGATCGCCAGCACCGTGCCCATCACGGCTATGCCGACGGTGATGCCCACCAACCGGGCGAGGTTCACCACGCCCGAGGCCAGCCCCGCACGGTCGGACGTGACGGCCGACATCGCAAAGCCCACCGCAGGACCGGTGTTGAAGGCCAGGCCTGCGCCCGCCAGCACGAACGCCGTCTGCAGCACCAGCAGGTCGGCCTCGGGGCCCGCGCCCGCGTACAGGAGCATGCCCGCGCCCATGGCCAGCAGTCCAAGGGTCATCGGCAGCCGGGGTCCCGCGCGTCGCGCGACGGCGTTCACGACGGGGACCAGCGCCAGGTAGGTCAGCGGCATCGGCAGGAACTGAACTGCCGTCGCCAGCGCACTGGCGCCCCGTTGTTGTTGGAACGCAAGGCTGTTCACGAACAACATGCCGTAGGTGCCGAACGTCATCGCGGAGGTCGCCACCAATGCGACCGTGAGTTGGCGGTTGCCGAAGAACTCGGATGGGACCATGGCGTCGGTGGCCCGCCGTTGCGACGACGCGAACGCGGCGCAGGCAATCACGACGAGAACGGCCAGCAACCCCGCCCGCACCGGCCCAAGGGTGCGGCCCTCCACCAGAACGAACGTCAGACTGCCGAGGGCCACGATGGCCAGGATCTGGCCGCGAAAATCGGTCCCGGCGGCCCCGGAGTTGCGCGATTCTGGCAGGTAGCGCCGTGACATCGCCAACGCCAGAAGACAGACGGGCCCGTTGAGCCAGAAGATGAACCGCCACCCCGCAGTGTCGGTGAGGACGCCGCCGATCACCGGCCCGAGCGCGGCACTCGACGCCGCAGTCGCCGCCCAGGCCGCGGTCGCCCGAGCCCGCCCGGCCGCCCCGGGGAAGGCGGCCGAGGCAATGGCGAGGCCCTGCGGCAGCATGACGGCGGCGGCAACGCCCTGGGCCGCGCGGGCGGCCAGCAGGACGCCGAGGCTGGGCGCCAGCGCGCAGGCCACTGACGTGCCGATGAATCCGATCAGGCCGAGGCGCAGCATCCGGCGTCGGCCGAACCGGTCGCCGAGCGAGCCCGCGGTCAGCAGCACGGCCGCGAACGTGACGTTGTAGGCATCGGTGGTCCACTGCACGCCGGACACCCCGCCGCCGAGGTCGGCCCGGATGGCGGGCAGCGCCAGGTTGACGGCATTGCTGTCGATGAGCCCGGCGAAGAGTCCCAGGTATGCGGCGGCCAGGGTCAAGACGGTGGACCGCTCCGAAGGGCGAGAAGACATGTCCGCACGCTATGGCCGGAATGATTCGACGCCGGTCGAAGTATCCGGGGGACTCAGGTCACGTCGCGGGCCAACAGGTCATCCCAGGTGTCACGACGGACGACCAGGCGTGCGGTCCCGCCGGTCACGAACACCACCGGGATGCGGCGGGCACCGTTGTACTGGTTGGACATGGTGTAGCAGTAGGCGCCCGTGACCGGTACGGCCAGCAGGTCGCCGACCACTGGATCCGCCAGCGCGACACCGTCGATCAGCTGGTCGCCCGACTCGCAGTGCCGCCCGACCAGGTTGACCGGGGTGCCCCCGCCCACGCGGTCGACGATCGTCGCTTCGAAGCGCTGTCCGTACAGCGACACCTCCAGGTTGTCGCCCATGCCGCCGTCGACCGCGACGTGGGTGAACTCCCCGCGCTTCACGGTCGTCACGCGGTAGACGGTGCACGCCGCGCTCGCCACCATGCTGCGCCCTGGTTCGACGATGATGCGGCTGTCGGCAGGCAACAGCGAGTCGGCCGCGGCGACCATCGCATCGGCGTACTGCGCCAGCGTGGGCGGCCGTTCGTCGTAGGTGTACCGCACCCCGAGGCCGCCGCCAAGGTCGTAGACGTCGAACGTGCCCAGTGCGGCCAGCGGCGCGACGGCGGCCGCCAGCTGGTCGACGTCGAGGATCTGCGAACCGACGTGGGTGTGCAGGCCGTCGCAGCGCAGCCCGCCGATGCGTCCGATGCGGGCGATCGCGGCCCTGGCGTCGTCGGGCATCAGGCCGAACTTGGAGCCGGCGTGACCGGTCGCGACGGACGCATGCGTGGCGGCCTCGATCCCGGGGATCACTCGGACCAGACACGGCTGGACGTGGCCGGGCGGCACGATGCGTTCCAGCCGGTCGATGTCGTCGAAGTTGTCGACGACGATGAGCCCGACGCCGTGGCGTACCGCGAGTTCGAGCTCCTCGTCACCCTTGGCGTTGCCATGCAGTACCAGTCGCGCCGGGTCGGCGCCTGCGGCGAGCGCGGTGACGATCTCACCGCCGCCCGCGACGTCGAGGTGCAGGTGCTCTTCGGCCATTAGTCGCTGAACGGCGGTGCAGGGGAAGGACTTCGATGCGAAGGCGACGTCGGTTCGCGGTCGGCGGCTTCGGAATTCCCGCAGATACTCGCGGGCCCTGCTGCGCAACGCGCCCTCGTCGACCACCAGAACCGGGGTGCCGAATTCTGCCGCCAGGTCATCGAGGCGGCACCCGCCGACGACCAGCGTGCCGTCGCCGTCGGGGTGGGTTCCCGGCGGGAAGAGGTCGAGGACGTCTCCCCCCATGCCCAAGCTCATCGGTGTCAGCCCCGGTCCGGGAGCGCATGCTCGACGATGAGCCGCCTGCGGTGTGGCTCGCGCTCGCGGCGCTTCGCGCTGAGATAGACCTGAGCGGTTTCGGCGGCCACCGTATGCC
>NZ_JBOGDD010000584.1:0-4158 GCF_050701675.1 Mycobacterium sp.
GGGTTATCTCGGCCAGGGCGGTAACACCGCCGCGCGGTTCGTGGCCGATCCGTTCGGGAACCACGGCGAAAGGCTCTACCGGACGGGCGACCTGGCCCGCTGGACACCGGACTGGGAAGTGGAGTACGTCGGGCGATCGGATACCCAGGTCAAGATCAACGGGTTCCGCATCGAGCTCGGTGAAATCGAGACCGCACTGACAGGCCTTCCCGACGTCGCCGAAGCCGTCGTCACCGTTCACCACGGTGGCGAGGGTGTGACGAGACTCGACTCCTACGTCGTCGCGCGGGCAGATCGGCAGGTCGACCCTGCCGCGGTGCGTGCCGCTCTCGCCGATCGGCTTCCCGCCCACCTGGTGCCCGCGACGGTCACCCAGCTTGCGAATCTCCCGCTGCTGCCGAATGGCAAGCGCGATCGCGGCGCCCTCCCCGAGCCGACCCCGTCGCGCTCCCACGCCCCGGCCCGCACCTCCCGTGAGGCGCTGATCTGCAGCACCTTCTCCGACGTGCTCGGGCTGGATCCGACTGCACCGATCGGGATCGACGACGACTTCTTCGCACTCGGTGGCGACAGCCTGCTGGCACTGCGGGTGGTCAATCGTCTCGCCAGTGCGGAGGTCGTGCTGCAGACCAGTGAACTGTTCAAACTGCGCACCCCGCGGGCGCTGGAAGATGCTCTGCCCGTAGATGTTCCGGCCGAGCAGGCGCCTCCGGAGACCGAGACCGCGGGATGGCACGGGCTGACCGACGACGACCTCGCCAGGCTGGTCGCCGAGTGCCCCGTCGAGGTTCAGGACGTCTGGCCGCTGTCACCGCTGCAGCAGGGCGTCTACTACCAGTCCACCTACACCGACGACGTCAATACCTATCTGGCGCAGAACATCTTCGACTTCGACCACCACTTGGACGTCGACGCGATGCGGACGGCGTTCGGCGCCCTGCTGTCCAGGCACGACAATCTGCGCGCCGGCTTCACCAGTGCGGGCCTCGTCCGCCCCGTGCAGTACGTGGGCCGGTTCGTCCCGGCCGACGTGACGACGGTCGACCTGGCCGATCTGTCCGCGGAGGCGGCGGAGGTTCGCCTCGCCGAGGTGATGCGCGAGGACGGTGCGCGGCCCTTCGATCTGTCGATGCCGCCGTTGGTCCGGCTGACCGTGATCCGGCTCCCCGACCGCGGTGACCGGCTGCTGCTGACCTGCCACTTCCTGCTCTGGGACGGCTGGTCGCGGGAGCTGGTGCTGCGAGAGCTGTTCGCGCTGTACGACTCCCGAGGCATCCGGGGGGCGCTGCCCGCAGCGCAGAGCACGTACGTGGACTATCTGCGCCTGCTCGACGCCAGGGATCAGGCGGAGTCGACCAGGGCGTGGGCGGACGCGCTCGCCGGGCTCTCCGAGGCCACGCTCGTCGCGCCCGACGCGGTCGGACGCGAGCCCGCCCTGCCCGAACGCGTCTACGGTGAGCTGTCACCAGAGACGACGGGTCGACTCAACGAGCACACCCGCAGCCAGCAGACCACCGCGAACACCGTCCTCACCACGGCGCTCGGCCTCGTCCTCGGCTTCGAAACCGGAAGCACCGACGTGGTATTCGGCACGACGGTGGCGGGCAGGCCGCCGGAGCTCCCTGGCATCGAGAACGTGATCGGCCAGTTCCTGAACACCGTGCCGGCTCGCGTCGAGACGACGCCGGCCACGCCGGTCGCTGGGCTGCTCCGCAGTGTCGAGGACTTCCGGCTGAACCTGATGGCGCACGAATACGTCGGGCTCGGCGACATCACCCGCAGCGCCGGCTACCAGCCGCTCTTCGACACTCTGTACGTGCTGCAGAACTTCCTCGACGACGACACCTTCACCGACTTCGAACGCGAGCAGGGCATCGTCGGAGTCGACTTCGTCGACACCACGCACTACCCGCTGACATGGGTGCTGACCCCGGGGGAGCGCCTTGGGATCAAGCTGGAATACCGGCCCGACGTCGTCGACGCCACCACCGCCACGGCGATGATCGAGAGGTTCTGTCTCGCAGTCGAAGCCATCCTGTCTCAGCCCCAGACCCCGGTCGGTGAGCTCGACCTGACACTGCCCGGCGAGCGGGCGACCCTGTCGGCGCAGTGGCGTTCCGTCGAGCACGACATGGGTGACGAGACCATCGCGGATCTGTTGGCAGAACGGGCTAATGCGTGCCCCGACGACGTCGCGCTGGTGTTCGGTCCGGTCCAGCTGACCTACGCCGAACTGGACGGCCGCATCAACCGGTTGGCCCGCAGGCTGCTTGCCAGCGGAGCAGGCCCGGAACGCATCGTCGCCCTCGCACTCCCGCGTTCGATCGACATGGTGGTGGCGCTGTTCGCGGTGCTGCGCACCGGTGCCGCGTACCTCCCGCTGGAACGCGACTACCCGCACGCCCGGCTGACCGGGATGCTCGACGATGCCCGCCCGGTATTGCTGGTCTGCCACGGCGGGGACCTGGCCGATCACCAGCGTGGCCTCGGCGGAGACGTGCTTGCGCTGGATGATCCCGACGTCGTCGATGCGCTCGCACACGGCTCGGCGGCCGCGCTGTCGGACGACGAGCTGGGCGCCTTCGCCAGAGGCGGGGGCGCGGGCCGGCTCGGGTATCCGGCATACGTCATCTTCACCTCGGGTTCCACCGGCAGGCCCAAGGGCGTGGTGACGCCGTACCGCGGCCTGACCAACATGCAGCTCAACCACCGCGTGGCGATCTTCGATCCGGCCATCGCCAAGGCCGGTGGACGGCGGATGCGGGTCGCGCACACCGTCTCGTTCTCCTTCGACATGTCCTGGGAAGAGCTGCTGTGGCTCGTCGAGGGCCACGAAGTTCACATCTGCGACGAGGAATTGCGCAGGGATGCAACGGCACTGGTGTCGTACTGCCGGGCTCATCGGATCGACGTCATCAACGTGACCCCCAGCTACGCACACCACTTGTTCGAGCAGGGCCTTCTGGATGCGGACGGTCATTCGCCGACGCTGGTGCTGCTCGGTGGCGAGGCGGTCTCCGACGAGGTGTGGCGCCGGCTGAGGGACAACCCCGAAAGCACCGGCTACAACCTGTACGGCCCGACCGAGTACACGATCAACACCCTCGGCGCAGGAACCGACGACAGTGCGACTCCCACGGTCGGGTACCCGATCTGGAATACGCGGGCCTACGTGCTGGATTCGTGGCTTCGGCCGGTCGGCGACGGCGTCGTCGGTGAGCTCTACATCGCAGGCGCCGGGCTGGCGCGCGGGTATCTGGACCGCCCTGCACTGACCGCCGACCGCTTTCTCGCCGACCCCTTCGAGTCCGGTGGCCGGATGTACCGGACCGGTGACCTGGTGGCCCGCAGATCGGATGCCGGCGGAACGCTCGACTTCTTCGGGCGCAGCGACGACCAGGTCAAGATCCGAGGCTATCGGGTGGAACTGGGCGAGGTGGCCGCGGCGCTGTCGGCGCTGCCTGGAGTGCGTCAGGCAGTTGCCATCGCGCGGCCCGGTCCGTCGACGTCGGTCAAACAACTCGTCGGCTACGTCGTGCCCGAGGCCGGGTCCGATTCTGCGACTGGCGATCCCGCCGCGTTTGCCGCCGAGCTCCGGACGGCGCTGACCGAGACCCTGCCCGACTACATGGTGCCCGCCCTCTACGGGTTCATCGAAGAGATTCCGCTGACCGTCAACGGCAAACTCGACACCCGCGCCCTGCCGGAGCCGGTCGTGCCCGCGTCGGGCCCGTCCCGGGATCCACGCGACGATCGTGAAGTCCTGCTGGCGAACATCTTCGGCGACGTTCTCGGTCTACCGCACATCGGAATCGACGACGACTTCTTCACCCTCGGTGGTGACAGCATCTCCTCGATCGCGGTCTCGGGCCGGGCCCGCAAGTCAGGGCTGCACATCACCCCGCGCGACGTCTTCCGGCGCCGCACCGTCGCCGCCCTCGCCGCGGTCACCGACGCCGACGTGCCTCCGCAAGGATCGGTCGAACCCGACAGTGGCGTCGGGACCATCGCCGCCACGCCGATGCTGGCCGAGACCAGGCAGTCAGAGACGCCACTGGCCAACTTCCACCAGTCGATGGTGCTGGCGACCCCGGCCGGAATCACCGGCGCTCAAGTAGAACTCGTCGTCGGGTCGGTGCTGAATACCCACGACATGCT
>NZ_JBOGDD010000585.1:0-12403 GCF_050701675.1 Mycobacterium sp.
CTACCGGGGCGACAACTACTACAGCACCGGTGCGAGCGCGGGCGAATTCACCGATCCGGACACTTCACGCGGCGACAGCGAATTTCCCCGATTCAGGTTCTCCGACGTGTCCAACACGGTGGTGGCGCAGGTGCGTGACGACGCAATGGGCCGGTATGACATCGATCCGGTGGACCGCCGCAAAGCTGACATCGTCATCGCCGCGTGGGGCAGCGAAGGTGGCGACCGCAAAGACGAGATCGTCATCGAGGTGAACTACCACGATGCCCACGGCGGCAGCGCGGTCTACTCGCTGGCCGGCGAGTACCTCGGTGAAGGCGAGTAGCGCGCCAAAGGCAAATCAGGACCATCACCCGGCGTAGCTCGTTCGCACGGGTCAGGCCAACTGGTCGGCGATCGTCGACTCGGCGAGTTGGGACAGACCCTCGCGGATGTGGCGGGCCCACATCGACCCGATGCCGTCCACGGACTGCAGATCGTTGGCGCTCGCGGCGAGCACTCCCTGCAGTGAGCCGAACGACCGGACCAGTAGATCGACGTGCGCGAACTGCAACCGCGGAATTCCCGCCATCGCACGGTAACCCCGTGAGCTCATCGCCGAATCCTGGGCCTCGAGCGTCGACGGGTAGCCGAAGACCCTCGCCAGCGCGGTGAAGTCGAGGAGCTCGTTGTCACTGAGGGTGTCGAGCTCGTCCAACGTCGCGGTCACCTGCGCGGTCGATGGCGGATCGGGGTTGGCGTGGTAGTCGCGTGCGATCAACTCGCGGGCCGTGTCGTTGTCGCCGACCAGTTCCTCGAGCTGGAGTTTGAGCTGGCGCCCGTTGGTGCCGAGTTCGACGACGTCCGCGTCGATTTCGAGGCTGATGCGACGCACCATCTCCAGCCGCTGTGCGACGGTCATGACGTCCCGTAGCGTCACGAAGTCCTCGATCTCGGCCGTCGACAGCTGCCGGTTGACCTCGTCGAGGCGCGCCTTGTAGCGCTCCAACGTGGCGATGGTCTGGTTGGCACGCGACAGGATGGTCGCGGAATCGGGTACGACGTGCCGCTCGCCTGCGACGTACACGGTGACGATGCTCATCGAATGGCTCACCGACACCACCGGATAACCGGTCTGCACCGCGGTGCGCTCGGCAGACCTGTGGCGAGTGCCCGATTCCTCGGTGGGGATCGACGGGTCGGGTACGAGCTGGACGTTGGCACGCAGGATGCGGGTTCCGTCACTGGACAGCACCACGGCGCCGTCCATCTTGGACAGTTCGCGCAGTCTGGTCGGCGCGTAGGCGACGTCAAGGGCGAACCCGCCGTCGCAGATGGCCTCGACCGTGTCGTCGTAGCCGAGCACGATCAGGGCGCCGGTGCGGCCACGCAGAATGCGCTCAAGCCCGTCGCGAAGGGCTGTTCCCGGTGCCAGCTGTCCCAGGGTCTCCCGGAGCGTCGGGCGAGCGAGTTGTACGACGTTGCCGCGCCCGGTTCTGGCAGCCTTCACGGCCATCACCCCTTCTTGGTCCGGCCGCCATTGTCCCTTACATCTTCAGCGATGGTCCTGAGCACCCGCAATGCCCCCGCGATGTTGTCTGCGGGCATCACGCTGAGACCGGCGGGCACGTCCTTCACGCCTGGCGGCACGACGGCGCAGGTGAAGCCCAATCGGGCCGCCTCGGCGAGGCGGCGGTCCATGCCGGTCACCCTGCGAAGGTCGCCTGCCAAACCGACCTCGCCGATCGCCACCACGGTGGTGGGCATCGCGATGTCGGCGTAGGCCGACGCGATGGCCAGCGCGACCGCGAGATCCGACGACGGATCCGTGAGTCGCATGCCGCCGACCGTCGACAGGTAGATGTCGTTCTGCCCGACGGCGAGGTGGGCGCGCTTCTCGAGAACCGCGGTGATCATCGCCGCCCTGGCCGAGTCGATGCCGCTGACCGCCCGTCGTGGATTGCCTGCGGCCGCCGAGCCGATGAGTGCCTGCACCTCGCCGATGAGTGGCCGCTTGCCGTCGAGGGTCACCGTCACGGCGGTGCCGGAGACGGGTTGTGGCCGCTGGTCCAGGAACAGACCCGATGGATCGGAGACGCATTCGATTCCGTTGTCGTGCAACAGGAAACAGCCGACCTCGTCGGCGGCGCCGAAACGGTTCTTCACACCGCGCACCATCCGGAGGGCTGAGGAGCGGTCACCCTCGAAGTGCAGGACGACGTCGACGAGGTGCTCGAGGGATCGTGGCCCGGCGATCGCGCCGTCCTTGGTCACGTGCCCGACGAGGATGATCGCGACGCCGGTGGTCTTCGCGGCCATCGTCAACGCCGTGGTGACCGCGCGCACCTGGGTGACGCCACCGGTTACGCCGTCGGCTTCCGTGGTCGACATGGTCTGCACCGAGTCGACGATGATGAGCGACGGGCGCACCTGTTCGATGTGGCCGAGCGCGGTCTGCAGATCGGACTCGGCTGCGAGGAACACCTCGTCGTGACTGCAGCCGGTGCGCTCCGCGCGCATCCGGATCTGACCCGCGGACTCCTCACCGGAGAGGTACAGGGCGCGGCGGCCGGATTGCGCCCAACGGTGCGCGACCTCGAGCAGCAGCGTCGACTTGCCGACTCCGGGATCGCCGGCCAGAAGTGTCACGGAGCCGGGGACGAGGCCACCGCCGAGCACCCGGTCGAGCTCACTGACGCCGGTGTGGAAGTGGCGCGTCGAGTCGGGGTCGATCGAGCTGATGGGAACCGCTGGCGACGAGGGCGCGATGGCCCTGCTCAGGGGCGAGCCAGAAGCCGAACCCGCTACCGGTGTCAGGACCGCGACCTCGTCCACCGTGCCCCAGCTGCCGCAATCCGGGCACCGTCCGACCCACTTCGCGGTGACGTGGTGGCACTCCGAGCAGCGGTGCTGCGAACGCACCTTCGAACCAGCCTTCGTCACGTGCTGACGGTATCCGTCAGCACCGACAGAAGCATGACGACAGGGGGCTTAGTGCCCAGCCGTGTCGGCTTCGGCCGCGGCCTCGCGACGGGGGGCCTCGCCCGCGGAGATCGGCACGACGACCTCTTTCTGGCCGGACCGCTCGAACGTGAACGTGAACGGGTAGTTGAGTCCGTTGCTGATCGGCTGCGTCAGTTGGACGGTGGCCTCGGCGGTGTCGGCGCCTTCGGTGGCGTCGAGCGCACTGGGCGTGCCGTCCGGCGTCCCGACGATCAGGGTTCCGCCTGCGGGCACCCGGAGGTCACCGGTGAGGTTGACCGTGCCGATGTCGGACGTGACGGACACCAGCCGGTCGGGCTTCTCCACCGACTCGTTCACGGCGACGAAGAGCAGTTCGGCGGCACCGCCCGGCCGCACGTAGTCACCGGTCTGGGGAGCACGCACGTGCAGATTGCGCAGCGCGATGCCGGTGGTGGTGTCGCCGACCCATGCCAAGGTGCCGTTGACGGCCGGCTGTTGAGTGGCGGTCTGGGCGATCTGGCCCGCGCTGCAGCCGGAAAGGGCGATGACGGCGGACAGACCGCAAGCGGCCAGTGCGACTGCGGAAGTCCGCGATTCGAAGAGCGTCACTCGAGCCTCCTGCTGGGCGACGGAACGACCGTGACAGGCGTTCCGTGTGTCGACTATGCAGAGTAGTAGGTAGCGCAGGGACGCGGAAGCCGAGGGCGGCCGAGCGGCCCGTCATCGCTTCGATCCTCGGCAGGCCCGTTCCGTGGGAGGGGTCCGCGCGAGGTCGCGGGGGCCACCGGCAGGCGCCCGAAATGTTTGTCGGATCAACTGATCGGGGTTTGCCGAAATGCGTACGCGTTGCACGGATTCGCCACCCTGTCAACCCCCACTCTTCACCTACTGTGCCCCTGACCTGCACCGTTGCTCAACGTGTGTCCAACTCGCGTGCTAACATTGGGTTGTGAAAGGGGCTCGAATCTGATGATTTTCAAGGTCGGAGACACCGTTGTCTATCCACATCACGGTGCTGCGTTGATCGAGGCGATCGAAACCCGAACCATCAAGGGCGAGGCCAAGGAGTATCTCGTCCTGAAGGTCGCTCAGGGCGATCTCACAGTCCGAGTTCCCGCAGACAACGCCGAGTATGTCGGCGTTCGCGACGTGGTGGGCCAGGAGGGTCTCGACAAGGTCTTCCAGGTTCTGCGCGCCCCGCATACCGAGGAGCCGACCAACTGGTCGCGTCGCTACAAGGCGAACCTCGAGAAGCTGGCCTCCGGTGACGTGAACAAGGTGGCCGAGGTCGTCCGCGACCTCTGGCGTCGTGACCAGGAGC
The DNA here is from genome assembly GCF_050701675.1 of Mycobacterium sp. Lineage (GTDB taxonomy): Bacteria > Actinomycetota > Actinomycetes > Mycobacteriales > Mycobacteriaceae > Mycobacterium. The sequence goes on from NZ_JBOGDD010000585.1 coordinate 4,265, forward strand.
GCGGGCTGTCCGCCGGCGAGAAGCGCATGCTGGCCAAGGCGCGGCAGATTCTCGTTGGCGAGCTCGCGTTGGCCGAGAACACCAACGAGGAGAAGGCCATGATCATCCTCGACGAGGTTCTGGCCGCCGCTTCCTGATATTTCAGGCGCTCTAGACATGGTGCCGAGGATCGGTCTTGGCACCGACGTACATCCCATCGAGGCGGGGCGGCCATGTTGGCTGCTGTGTCTGTTCTTCGACGACGCCGACGGTTGTGCGGGGCATTCCGACGGCGACGTCGCCGCGCACGCCCTGTGTGACGCTTTGCTCAGTGCGGCGGGTCTCGGCGATCTCGGCAGCGTGTTCGGTACCGGGCGTGACGAATGGCGGGGCGTCAGCGGTGCGGACATGTTGCGTCATGTGCACGGCCTGCTGTCCGCGGAGGGCTTCCGAGTGGGCAATGCAGCCGTTCAGGTCATCGGCAACAGGCCCAAGGTCGGTCCTCGTCGCGTCGAGGCGCAACGACTGCTCTCCGAACTGTTGAGCGCGCCGGTGTCGGTGTCGGCGACCACTACCGACGGCCTCGGGCTGACCGGTCGAGGAGAAGGCCTGGCGGCGATTGCGACGGCCCTGGTGGTCACTGACGAGCGCTCGCGCGGGGAGCAGACGAGCGGTGTTGACGATTGAGGCCTAACGGGCCGGTAAGCTGGCACGTTGTGACCGAACACGCCGGGCTGCGACTGCACGACACGATGACGGGTGTCGTGCGTGACTTCATCCCGCTCCGCGACGGACACGCGTCGATCTACCTCTGTGGCGCCACCGTTCAAGGCCTTCCACACATCGGGCACGTCCGCAGTGGAGTGGCCTTCGACGTCCTGCGTCGTTGGCTGACGGCGAAGGGTTTCGACGTCGCCTTCATCCGCAACGTCACCGACATCGACGACAAGATCCTCAACAAGGCCGCCGACGCGGGTCGGCCGTGGTGGGAGTGGGCAGCCACGTTCGAGCGGGCGTTCACCGCGGCGTACGACGCGCTCGGCGTCCTTCCCCCGTCGGCCGAACCGCGCGCCACCGGTCACGTCACCCAGATGGTCGAGCTCATCGAACGCCTACTCGCGGCGGGACACGCCTACACCGGCGGCGGCGACGTCTACTTCGACGTCCTGAGTTATCCCGACTACGGCCGGCTGTCCGGGCACCGGATCGACGACGTACACCAGGGTGAGGGCGTCGCGACCGGCAAGCGCGACCCACGCGACTTCACCCTATGGAAGGGCGCCAAGCCCGGCGAGCCGTCGTGGCCAACGCCGTGGGGTCCCGGCAGGCCCGGCTGGCACACCGAATGCGTCGCGATGTGCGAGACGTACCTGGGCCAGGCGTTCGACATCCACGCGGGCGGCATGGACCTCGTCTTCCCCCACCACGAGAACGAGATCGCCCAGGCGCGGGCGGCAGGCGACGAGTTCGCCAGGTACTGGCTGCACAACGGCTGGGTCACCATGGGTGGCGAGAAGATGAGCAAGTCGCTGGGTAACGTTCTCGCGATTCCCGCCGTGCTGCAACGTGTTCGGGCCGCGGAGCTCCGCTACTACCTCGGCAGTGCGCACTACCGCTCGATGCTGGAGTTCTCCGAGACCGCGCTGCAGGATGCGGTCAAGGCCTACTCCGGAGTCGAGGACTTCCTGCACCGCGTCCGCAACCGGGTGGGCACCGTGGTGCCGGGTGAGTGGACCGAGAAGTTCGCCGCCGCCCTCGACGACGACCTCGCGGTACCGACGGCGCTGGCCGAGGTTCATGCCGCGCGCGCGGAGGGCAACCGTGCGCTCGACTCGGGCGACCACGACACCGCGATGCTGCATGCGCGCTCGATCCGGGCCATGATGGGCATACTCGGCTGCGATCCGCTGGACGAGAGGTGGGAGTCGCGCGACGAGACGTCGGCGGCACTCGCGGCAATCGACGAACTGGTGCAGTGGGCTCTGGCCGGTCGTCAGGAAGCCCGTGAACAACGAAACTGGGCCCAGGCAGACGAGATTCGCGATCGACTGAAGGCGGCGGGCATCGACGTCACCGACACCGCCGACGGACCGCAATGGGAGCTCCTCGACGGAGACGCCAAGTCGGCGAGAACCGACAGAGGAGTTTAGAGATGGCAGGCAATTCGCAGCGCCGCGGCGCAGTGCGCAAGGACGGCACCAAGAAGGGACCCACGGTGGGGTCCGGTGGCGTGCGCCGCCGCGGACTCGAGGGCAGGGGCGCCACCCCGCCTGCGAGCGCGCGGCCGCACCACCCGGCCGGCAAGCGGGCCGCGACCGCGGCGCGCAAACAGCAGGGTCGTCACAAGAAGACCGACGAGACCGAAATCGTGCTCGGCCGCAACCCGGTGCTGGAGTGCCTGCGCGCCGGGGTGCCTGCCACCGCGCTCTTCGTCGTGCTCGGAACCGAGTCAGACGAGCGTCTGACCGAGTCCGTGACGCGGGCTGCCGACGCGGGCATCGCCATCATGGAGGTGCAGAAGCACGACCTCGACCGGCTCAGCGCGAACGGCCTGCACCAGGGCGTCGCGCTTCAGGTGCCGCCGTACGAGTACGCGCACCCCGACGATCTGCTGCGCGCGGCGACCGCGGATGCGACGCCTGCTCTGCTGGTGGCGTTGGACAACATCTCCGACCCACGCAATCTCGGTGCGATCGTCCGATCGGTTTCGGCGTTCGGCGGCCACGGCGTGCTGATCCCGCAGCGAAGGTCGGCGTCGGTGACGGCAGTTGCCTGGCGCACCAGCGCGGGCGCCGCGGCCCGGCTGCGGGTGGGGCGCGCCACCAACCTGACCAGGACGCTGCAGAGCTGGAAGGCCGAGGGCCTGCAAGTGGTGGGTCTCGATGCGGGCGGCGACACCCAACTAGACGAGCTCGACTGCAGTGGCCCGATGGTCGTGGTCGTCGGCTCTGAGGGCAAGGGTCTGTCTCGGCTGGTGCGCGAGAACTGCGACGCGATCGTGTCGATTCCGATGGCCGGACCGACGGAGTCGCTCAATGCATCGGTCGCGGCAGGCGTCGTGCTGGCCGAGATCGCCCGCCAGAGGCGCTAGGCCGGTCAGACCCCGAACAGCTGGATTCCGGCCCACAGACCCAGCACGGACACGACCAATGTCAGCGGGACGGTGGCCAGGCCGACGCGGCTGAACTCCAGGAAGCCCGCGGGCACGCGTTCGCGTTGAACGACTGAACGCCACAACAGGTTCGACAACGATCCCGGGTAGGTCAGGTTGGGCCCGACGTTCACGCCGATCAACACCGCCAGCACCGCAGCTGGCCCCATCACGGTGACCAGGGGTAGCAGTACCAGCACCGCGGGCAGATTGTTGACGACGTTGGACAGCAGCGCCGCGGCGACCGCGATGCCCAGCAGCGCGGGCAACGTGGTCCCGCTCGGCAGCACGTGGCGCATCGCGTCGTCGAGCCCATGCTGCATCACCGCGGTCACCACCACGCCTAGGCACAGCACGAAGGCGAGGAACGGCACGTTGGCGGACACCGCGATCCCGGTCAGCGTGGTGCGCCGACGGAGGAGTCCGCGCACCCCGAGAACCACCGCGCCCGCCAGAGCCGCCCACGCGGGGGACACCCCGAAGAACGACGTCGCCGCGAATCCGGCCAGCGTGAGCCCCAGCACGACGAGCACGAAGACGGGCATCTCCGCAGGGGGCGGGGTAGCTCGGACCGCAGGCGTCTCGGCGAGCTCGCGTCGGAAGAACCAGCGCAACAGCAGGTACTCCGCCGCGATCGCGAGGATCCATGGCATGGCCATGACCGCGCTGAAGTGAGCGAAGGTGAGCCCGGCCGCGCCGAAGGCGAGCAGGTTGGTCAGGTTGGACACCGGGAGTAGCAGCGACGCGCTGTTGGCCAGATGGGCAGTGGCATAGGCGTGCGGCCGCGACGAAATGCCAAGCGTCCGCGCGGTTGCCAGCACGACGGGGGTCAACAGCACGACGGTGGCGTCCAGACTCAGTACGGCGGTGGTCGTCGCGGCGATGACGAAGACGGTACCCATCAGCCGCTTCGGCTCGCCGTTGCTTCGACGGGCCATGGCCACCCCGGCGGCGTGGAACAGCCCCTCGTCGTCACACAGCTTCGCCAGCACCAGGACGGCGGCGAGGAACCCGACGACGGGCAGCAGTTCCCGGACCTCGCCGAGGGCGTCGTCGACCGACACCGCGCCGACTGCGATCAACAACCCGGCCGCGGGCACCGCGGCGACGGCCTCCGGCCAACCCCGTGGCCGGAACATGGCGAAGGCCAGGACGACGGCCAGCGCCACCAACGCCAGCGTCAGATCCACGGGTCAGCGCGCTGCCAGAGAGTCGGAAGGTGAAGGGGCACGGCGTCTTCGCGTGCTAGGCGGGTCAGCGCCCGCATCGACGCGTCGAGATCGTCACCCGCATACGGCAGGGCGCGCAGCGGCTCGTGAAGCGGACGGAAGAAGTCGTCCCAGTGGATGAGCACGACGCGGCGCGCACCGACCGCGCGCACCGTCTCGGTCCAGTAGTCGGCGACGTAGCGCTCCGACTGCAGGCCCAATTGCCCGACGCCGAGGTAGACGACGTCGGCCCGCTGTCCGTTCAGCGCGCCTGCGACGAACCCCGCACTCCCCACGACGAGAAGCCGCCGGTCAGTCGGCCGGTGGTGAATCAGCGTCGACCACGATTCACCGCACCGGTACGCCGCCGCCCTGACCGGCGGCACGATCGGCGAGGTGATGACGCCGGGAAAGCGATCCGGCGGGCAGTGGTCGCCGACAACCAGGGTTACGTCATAGGCTCCCAACGACACTGGGTCGCCCGGCGTGACGACGACGAGCCGGTCCTCGGGCAGTCCCGCACCGCGGCCGAGGTGCGCTGCCGAGGTGCCGCCCACCAGCATGGCCCCCGTGCGTCCGGCGACGGTCGCGGAGTCCATCGCATGGTCGAAGTGGGTGTGTACGGGCAGGACGGCCTCGAGGCGTTCGACGCCGAGTCGGGTCAGGCAGCCGTCGATGCGTGGGAGCGACGGGCTGAGCTTGCGCGTGCCGATCGTCAACAGCCCAGGGCGGGAGAAGAACCCGTCCGTCATTAGCGCCGACTCGCCGTCGTCGATCAGCAACGTGGTGACACCAGCCCACGCGACGGTCAGTGGGGGTTGCGAAGTCGGGGCCGGTTGGTCGAAGAAGTCGACGTAGTCACCCAGGTCGGGCCGCCCGAGCTTCAACCTCATCAGGTGAATGCCCTCAACACGACGCCATCGGCGGTCAGGCGGTCGCGGACAGCACTGGCGATCTGCACCGCGCCGAGTGAATCTCCATGTACGCAAACGGATTCCACGGTGATGGGGATCACCGATCCGTCCGCCGCGTCGACTCTGCCGTGGCCGACCATCGCCGCCACCCGGTCCGCGATGTGGTCGACGTCGTGCAGCACTGCGCCGGGCTCGCGACGCGACACCAGTTGCCCGTCGGGCCGGTAGGCGCGGTCGGCGAACGCTTCCGGCACGGTACGCAGGCCGAGTTCGGTTGCCGCCGCGAAGAACTCCGAGCCAGCCAGTCCCAGCACCGGCAGGCCGGGGTCGACGGCATGTACGGCCGCCGCGACGGCGTCGGCCTGACCTCGGTCGGTCACGATCGTGTTGTACAGCGCGCCATGGGGTTTGACGTAGCCGACACTCGAACCCGCGGCGGCGGCGAGGGCCTGCAGTGCGCCAATCTGATACATCACGTCCGCGGTGAGGTCCTCGGCGTTCATGTCGATGTAGCGGCGGCCGAAGCCCGCCAAATCGCGGTAGCTCACCTGCGCGCCGATGCGGACCCCGCGATCCGCCGCGGCCCGACAGGTGCGCGCCAGCCCGGCAGGGTCTCCCGCGTGAAAACCGCACGCGACGTTCGCACTGGTGACGACGTCGAGCATGGCGTCGTCGTCACCGAGTCGCCACACCCCGAAACCCTCGCCGAGGTCGGCGTTGAGGTCGATGGTCACCGAGGACACGACGGCAAGCCTACGACTGGGGGATCGGCACGGGTGACGCCGACCAGCCGTTCTCCGAGACGAATTCCGACAGTGGGCGCCCAAGTGTCCACCGATCGATCTCAAGGGCGGGCCGGTCGGGGAAATCGGGAACCGGGCCGAGGCACAGGATCGCCACCGATTCTGCGTCGTCGGGCATGCCCAACAGGGCGCCGAGACGATCGGGATCGAATATCGACACCCACCCCATTCCGAGGCCCTCCGCCCGCGCGGCCAGCCACAGATTCTGGATGGCGCAGGACACCGAGGCGAGGTCCATCTGCGGGAGGGTGCGGCGGCCGAAGACGTGACGAGCGCGATCGTCGCCGAGTGCGACCACGAAGAGTTCGGCGCACTCGAGGACGCCCTCGACCTTGAGGCCGAGGAACTCGTCGGCGCGTGGTCCCAGTGCGGCCGCGGTGTGCAGGCGTTCCTCGGCGACCAAGCCGTGGATCTGCCTCCGCAGCACGTGGTCGGTGATGCGGATGAAGCGCCATGGCTGCATCAGCCCGACGCTGGGCGCGGCGTGTGCTGCCTGCAGCAATCGGGTCAGGACGTCTTCTGGCACCACCGCGCCCGGCACGAACCTGCGCATGTCACGGCGCTCCGAAATGGCCCGGTACACGGCTCGCCGTTCGTCAGCGCTGAACGCGTGCTCATCCACGCGGGCCAGCGTACGTTCGTGGCATGCGTGCCGAGGTGCTGGTCACCCCAACCGAACTCGAGGGGCTCGTCGCCAAGGGTGTGGCCGTGACGATCCTGGACGTCCGTTGGCAGCTGACGCAGCTGGACGGCCGGACGGCGTATGAGGCGGGCCACGTTCCCGGCGCGGTCTACGCGTCCCTCGAGGACGACCTGACCGACCACGCCGTGGCTGGAAGGGGCAGGCACCCGCTGCCGTCCGGGTCCGCCATCGAGGCCGCAGCGCGGCGGTGGGGGATCGACCAGGAGACCACGGTCGTGGCCTACGACGACTGGAATCGTGCGGGCTCGGCACGCGCCTGGTGGGTGCTGAAGGCGGCGGGTCTGTCCGACGTGCGGATCCTCGACGGCGGTCTGGCCGCCTGGACCGCATCGGGAGGCGCGTTGGAGACCGGCTCGGTCACTCCCGAACCCGGCGGTGTCGTCGTCGCCCACGACGACCTCTACGCGGGCGGGATGCCGACCGTGGACGCCGACGGCGCAGCGGCACTCGGTGCCGGGCTGATCGATGCCAGGGCGCCGGAACGGTTCCGCGGCGACGTCGAACCCGTCGATCCGGTGGCGGGCCACATCCCCGGCGCAACGAACGTGCCAAGCACGTCGCTCCTGGACGCTGCGGGCGCGTTCCGCACGGACGACGATCTCGCGTCGACCCTTGGCGGCGCCGACGGCGCGTACTGCGGGTCGGGTGTCACCGCGTCGGTGGCGGTGGCCGCCTTGGCCGTGCTCGGGGTGGACGCAGCGCTGTTCCCCGGTTCGTGGTCGCAATGGTGTGCCGAACCCGCTCGTCAGGTGGCCACGGGCGGCTGACGTGCCGCCCTCGGGTAGGACGCGAGGGTCACCGGGCGCAGAACTATAGGGAAATCCCCGATTCGCCGGGGGCGGCTCGCGGGCGATCATCATTGCGGACGACCTCAGAAGGGGCAACGGCGAGGGGCACGCGCGGTGGGCGAGTCGAAGCGCATCGCACGTGCGGGGGGACTTGCAGTGGCCTTGGGCATCTGGTCGGCAGCGATGGCTCATCCCGGCCTCGCGGTTGCCGACCCGACGCCCGAACCGTCTTCTGACGCGTCCACCGTCGAGAGCCCGGCCCAGGGGGGACCGGACTCGAAGACGGACACCGGGATGGTGTCGTCTGAGGGGTCGACACCATCTTCGGGGGAGGGGTCCGCCGAGCACGGGTCGGGGTCCGACGAGAAGTCGGACCCCGTCTCGGCGGGATCCACCGAGAGGTCGAACGAGCCGAGTCCCGGCGTCATCGTGCGCAGCTCTGGCGGTGCGCTGACGTCCGGTGAAGACGCCAAGAGCACCACCGATCCGAAGCCCGAGCCCAAGGACTCCGGAGCGCAGCAGTCGACGACGACGTCGATCCCGCCCACCACGGAGCAGACGGTGGCCGCAACGAAGCCCGCGACGGCGACGTC
>NZ_JBOGDD010000586.1:0-22304 GCF_050701675.1 Mycobacterium sp.
ACGCCTCACCGGTCAGGATGACCACCCCGGTGTCGACGTCCTCCGGTGTGCGTCGAGCGTCGGCGTAGGCCGTGTCCAGCATCCGGCCCAACGCCACGGCGTCGATCTGCAGATCGTCGGTGTACGGGGTGAGCGCGACTTCCGACTCGAAGAGCGTGTCGCGAGCGACGACCACGTATCGGCTGGTCAAATCCTCACCGCGCCTGCGCAATCGAAGCCGGGAGAACGCCACTTGCGTCCCCGAGCTTCCGATGTCGACGCCGACGCTGTACAACGTGACGTTGTCCTGCTGCCAGATGGGGTTGTCTTCCAGCAGCTGCTCGGACTCGCCAGGGTGGTCGTGATCGGGGTCGTGACTCATGCCGGCGACGGCACCGGGGCGTCCAGCTTCGGCGGCAGATCCGCCAGTTCGGCCGCGTAGGCCTCCTCCATCCGGGGCGCCAGCCCGTTCTCGGCGAGCGCCTTGGCGAACGTGTCTCGCACCAGGGATGATTCGTCGGCGTAGTCGATCTGATCACCACCGATGCGGCGGCTGATCCACGCCTTCGGCACGCCCTGGGCGTTGCGGATGGACACCGCCTCGTGCTTGAAGGCGAGGTACCGGGCCGGCTCGGCGCCGGTGTTGAAGTGCTGATGGAACCACATGTTGGGCGGCACGATCAGCGTGCCAGGCTTCCACTCGTAGCGGCGCGGCTCCTCACCCTCGGGCCACATCAGGCTGAAGCCCTCCCCGGTGAGGATGATGACGTGCGCGCCGGGACCGTGACGATGGCCCTTCTTGTAGGTGGCGGGGGCGAACTGCGAAAGGTGGCTGTTCATCGAGCCCTTGGCCATGGAGAAGCGGATGTGCGCGCCGCCCGCCCCACGCTCCTTGGCCGACACCAGCGGCAGGTCCACCGCGTTGGCGACGAAGTTCGTCTTCAGAAGCAGGCCGTCCTGCTCGTCCTTGGGCGCGAAGTAGTCCGCTTCGCCGGCGAAACGCCCGACGAAGTCGTGGGCGGTCTCGAACACGAACTGCGCCTCGTCGTACAGGTTCATCACCGGCGGCATGTTCGTCGATGAGACGAAACGGGCCGCGCGAGTGCCTGAACCGTTGAAGTGCTGATGCCAGGTGTTGAGCGGAATCGCGAACATCGCACCGGGCCCCCACTCGAAGGTGACCCGCTTGCCTTCGTCGTTCCACACCGACGTCGACCCGTGCCCGGAGAGCACCAGGATCATCTCCTCGAACAGCTGGCGCTGTGGTGTCAGTTCCTGGCCTGCGGGGATCTCGCACACGTAGCAGTCGTTGGACGTCCGCGAGGCCTCGTGGTTGATGAAGACGCCCCGGCCTGCCCGACGGGCCCACGGCTTGAGCTCGACGGTGTTCAGGTCGGCGACGTAGTGCGCATCGATGATGTCGAGACCCTCGCTGCGGACCCATCGCACGTACGGCGAGTCCTTCTCGGTGGCGAACTTCTTCGCCAGGTCGTCCGAAACGATTGCATCCTTGGCCACGCGCATCCTCCATCGCCGTATCTTTTGACCTAATGGTATTACCAATGAGGACGGTGCTGTCAAGACCCGCCCCCGGATTTGGGGACGGGCTCGTCGGCCACTCCGCGGTACTCGCGCACCGGATTCGGTCCGGTGAGGAAGGCGCACGCATACGCCGCCGCGACCGCACCACCGACGGTCAGCGCAGTGACCGGCCCGAGCACGCCTGCCACGGCACCGATGAGGGTGTCGCCAAGTGCGGGGCCGCCGCGGGAGGACATCTGATAGAGGGCCGACACCCGGCCTCGTAGTTCGTCGGGAGTCTCCAGTTGCACTGCGGCCTGGCGGATGGTGGTCGCCATCGCGTCGAACGCCCCGATCAGGCTGCCTGCGAGCACCGCGATCCAGAACACGTGCGCCTGGGCCAGCGCGACGTTCGCCATCCCGTAGAGCGCGGTCGACCCCACCAGCACCCGGCCAAGCCGCCGCGTGCGGCCCACCACCGAGAAGACGGCATAGGTGGCCAGCAGCGCACCCGCCGACGGCGCGGCGGCCAGTATCCCATAGCCCTGCGGTCCAACGCCGAAGACGTTGGCGCACAAGGCAGGAAGCACGACCCGGTAGGCGCCGAACAGCGTTGCGGACGCGTCCAGCGACATCAGCATCCAGATGATCCTGCGGTGCCGGACGAACCGGGCGCCGTCGGTCAGCTGCTGCCACAGCGAGGTCGCCGTGCCCGCACCGTCGAGGCGGGCGACCCGCAACGTCTGCAGGATCACCACCAGTGCGGCGTAGGTGACCGCGTCCACTGCGTACATCAGTCCCGGCCCGCCGACCCCGATCAACACGCCGGCCAACGTCGGGCCCGCCAACACGGCGACCTCCCGCGACGGGTTGATCAGCGCGAACGCCTGCGGCAACCGATCGCGCGGCACCAGCGCGGGGATGAGCGCCTGGCGTGCCGGCTGGTCGAACGTGGCCGCCGCGGTGGTGAAGACCACCGACGCCAGCACCTCCCAGGCAGTGACGTGACCGGTCAGCGTCGTCACCGCCAGCGCCGCGGCGACGACCATGGCGACCGTCTGGGAGTACTGCAGCAACCGCCTGCGGTCCCAGCGGTCGGCCAGCACCCCGCCCAGGGGGCTGAGCAGCAGCAGCGCAATCGCCTGCGCAGCACCGACGAGCCCGGTCACCGCGATCGATCCGGTCAGTTGGTAGACGTGGTAGAGATTCGCCGCAACCGTTCCGCGGGTGCCGATCTGGGAGAAGACGACACCTGCCCAATACAGGTTGAAGTCGCGGCTGGTCAGGACGGCCGGGACGCGCACCCGCGATCAGTCGACCGGAACGAGCGCCAGCTTGCCCGGGTCCATCTGCATGTAGACCGCCGTCCCCGGCGCATGTGAGATGTGCGGCAGACATCGGGCCCGGACGTCGCGCTTGCCGATCGCCACGACGTGATCGACCGCGTCGCCGAGGAACGCGCGCGTGGTGACGACGCCCTCCCACGCGTTCACCGCCCCTTGCGGGCGCTCGGTGGTCAGCATCACCGCCTCGGGACGGATAGACACCACGACCTCGGTGCCCGGCATGACGTGCGCGCTCGACTGCAGCGTCAGTCGTCCGTCGCGGGTCTCCACCACGTGGGTGTCGCCGTCGCACGACGCGACGGTGCCGTCGATGAAGTTCGACGTGCCGATGAACTCCGCGACGAACTTGCTCTGCGGGCTCTGGTAGATCTCGCGTGGCTTGCCCTGCTGCACCACGACACCCTCACGGATCACCGCGATTTGCGACGACAGCGACAACGCCTCGATCTGGTCGTGGGTCACGTAGATCGAGGTGATGCCCAATTCGCGCTGCAGACGCTTGAGTTCGAAGCGCAGTGACTCCCGGAGTTTGGCGTCCAAGTTCGACAGCGGCTCGTCGAGCAGCAGCAGCGACGGCTCGATCACGATCGCCCGCGCCAGGGCCAACCGCTGCTGCTGACCGCCGGAGAGTTTGGTGGCCTGGCGGTCGGCGTACTTGAGCAGCTCCATCGTCTCGAGCACCCGGTGCACCCGTTCGGTGATCTCCCGCTTGCCGGGACGCTGTCGACGGGGGCAGACGCGCAACGGGAACGCGACGTTCTCGAAGACCGTCATGTGCGGCCAGATCGCGTAGGACTGGAACACCATCCCCAGCCCCCGCTTGTTGGCAGGCACGTTCACCTTCTTCTCCGCGCCGGGACCGGCAGCGAACAAGACGTTGCCGCCGACCGAGACGACGCCCGAATCCGGCCTCTCCAGACCGGCGATCGAGCGCAGCGTGGTCGACTTCCCGCAGCCCGACGGCCCCAGCAGGGTGAACAGCTCACCCGGCTTGACCTCGAAGCTGATGTCGTTGACGGCGAACACCCGCGCACCATCGTCGTTGGAATGTGCTGCGCCACGACGGCGTTTCTGCCGCTCTCCGTCGAAGGACTTGATCAAGTTCTGAACTTCCAACACGTCGGTTCCTTTCCAGACCCGAAATCAACCCTGTTTGAGGCCGACCTTGGCCCCCAGTTTGTAGGCGACGGTGACCAGGACGACGAGCGTCAGCACCATCACCACGCCCAGCGCGGACAACACGGTGAACTGGCCGTTCTCGAACTGCTCGAAGATCAGGATGGACAGCACCTCGTTGCCCGGGCTGTACAGCAGGATCGAACTCGACAGCTCGCGGAACGAGACCACCAGGATGTAGATCCAGCCCGCCACGATGCCCGGCATCAGCAGCGGCAGTAGCACCCGCCGGAACGTCTGCCACCAACTCGCGCCGTTGACCAAGGCGGACTCCTCGAGCTCGTTGGAGATCTGCTGCATCGACGTGACCGCATAGCGCATCCCATACGGGAGGTAGCGCGTGCAGTAGGAGATCAGCAGGATGAACAACGTCCCGTAGATCGGAATCGGGCTCCGCAGATAGACGAAGCTCAGCGCCAGGCCCATCACCAGACCCGGCACGACCAACGGCAGGAAGGCAAGTCCGTCCAAGACCTTCCGCCCGCGGATCTGGGATCGCACCACGATCCAGGCCGCGACCGCCATCAGCGCCATCACCAGCGTCGCGGAGGACACCCCGAGGATCAGGGAGTTCTTCAGCGCGGTGAGCGCACTGTCCATGTGCAGGAGTTGCCGGTAGTTGTCCAGCGTCATGGTCGAGAAGGTGTCCCTCGACGGCGGCGCGTAGAACTTCAGCAGCGAGGTGTACAGCAACACCAGCAGCGGCGCGATCACGGTCAGTACGAAGTACCCGATGATCAGCACGCCCGCGACGGGCCGCCACTTGCCGAGTTCCATTGGGCGGGGCCGGAACCCCTTCCCGGTCACCGTCTGATAGTTCTTGCTGGCCCGTCCCGCGTAGTTGGAGATCACCACGCCGATGATCGCGATCACCAGCAGACCGATGGCCAACGCCCCCGCCGCCGACAGATCTGGCGGATAGTCGCGAAGCACGAAGTAGATCCGGCTGGTGAAGACGTAGATGCCGTTCTGCAGGCCCAACAGTGCGGGTACTTCGAAGCTCTCCAGGCTGCGCACCACCATGATCAGGATCGCGGCGACGATCGCCGGACGGGCCAAGGGGACGGTGACCTTGCGGAACACCGTCCATCGGCTGGCCCCCGACATCAACGCCGACTCCTCGAGCGAGGGGTCCATGGCCCGGAACGACGCCACCATCAGCAGGAACACGATCGGAGACAGCTGCAGTCCCTCGACCCAGATCATCCCCCAGATGCTGAACACATCGATCACCGCGCGTCCGAAGATCGGCTCCAGATAGTGGTTGATCAACCCGATGTCTGGGCTGCCCAACAGGATCCAGGCGATCGTGTACAGGATCCCTGGGATCACGAGCGGGATGATCGACGCGGCGAAGAACAACGCCTTGAACGGCACGTCGGTGCGCACGTTGAGGTATGCCAGCGCGGTGCCCATCACCAGCGACACCGCCGCGGCGCCCACCGCGAACACCAGGGAGTTCTTCACCAGGCCGAAGATCTGATCGTTGCCGTAGGCACGCTCGAAGCCGGCGAAGGTCAACCCCGCTTCGTCGAAGAACGTGCCCCAGAACAGGTAGTAGAGCGGCACGATCGCCAGATACGCGATGATCAGCGTCACCACGCCGAGCGTGAGGAACTTCGGTGTCGGCAGGTAGCGTCGCCACCGGGCGGGCTGCGCGGGCCCGGGGTCGGCCGACGGCTGGGGCGTCCGTTGCAGTGGTGGCGCGGTAGTCGTCATGTGTTCACCTCGGGGACTGGGGTTTCGGCCATCGGGCAGCTGGGTGCGGACCTGGTCATTTGACCTGATCGGCCTTCTCGAGCAACGCGTCGTAACGGTCGCTCCACTGCTTCTGTTCGTTCAACAGCTTGTTGACGTCGACTGGGATCACCTCGACGCCCTCGAGCGGGTCCTTGAGCCCTTCTGGCTCGATGGACGGCGTCAAGCCCAGGTCCACGAAGACCTGCTGCCCCTCGGTGAGCAGCCAGTCCTCGAACAGCAATGCTGCGGCGGGATGCGGTGCCGACTTCATCAGTGCGACACCCTGGGGTCGGGCGATCACCGGCTGCACGAACGGCTGGTAGGCCACCGGTGCGCCCTTGTCGGCGCCGCGTTGCACCAGGTAGGTGTAATTGGAGGCGGCCACCGAAAACTGTCCGGCGGAGAGCAATTCACCCATCACCGTGTGCCCCTTGACCACCTTGGCCCCATTGGCGATGTCGGCGAAGAGCCCGTCGATCTCGCTGGTGCTCTTGCCGTGCTGCTGCCAGTACCCGTAGAGCGTCAGGTACCAGTCGTAGTCCGACAGCTCAAGGGCCACCTGGCCGTTCCACTTCGGGTCGGCGAGAGCTTCCCAGCTGGTGGGCTGGGCGCCGGCCGGTACCTTCACGGTGTTCCAGCTCGGCGCGAACAGGTTGTAGCGGCTGGCGGTCCAGTTCTCGAACTGCCCTTCGGCTCCGACCTTGTCGCGGCGCTCACCGGCGTAGGGAGCGGCCAGATGCTCCTTGTTCAACGCGGCCATCTCCAGCGCATCGGTCTCCACCACGTCGGCCCCGGGATGGTTGGCGCTCGCCTCCTGCAGGAGGCGCTGCAGCACGGTCTCGGAGGCAGCGCGGTACAGGTTGATCTTGATGCCGAACTTGTCGGTGAATGCCTTGGCGACGGCGTCGGCGACGTCACTGGTCATCGACGTGTACAGCGTGAGTTGACCTTCCGGCTTGGCGTCGGCCACCAGTCGGTCCCGGCGCTCCTGTCCCCTGAGCGCTTCGTACTGTTCGAACTTCGACGTCGCGGCCCCCGAACTTGCGACGGGGGCCGTCGGAGGGGCGCCGCACGACACCAGCGCTGCGGTGACGGCGACGGCGGTGGCGAGTCGGCCGAATCGAAATGTCATGCCTCGGGTCCTGTCTGGTCGTGGACGCCGGTGCCGTAGCGCCGGTCTCTGGGCTGTGGCCGCCGGAGCGGACCGCGGATTACTGGACTTACTGGCGCTGGCACTGCGACTCGGTGGCCCGTGGTGCGCCGCCGGGCCGCAGTACCAGCGGACTCGCTAGCGAGAGGTGTGAGCCAACTCGCCGATCTGTTCGGCCGTGTCCGACGCCGGCTCGAAGTAGTGCACCCCGTCGTAACCGAGGTGCTTGAACACCCGGTTCTGCGCATTGAACAACCGCAGCGGCGTGCCGTCGGCGGCGAAGATCTGGCACACGTGGTTCTGTGGGACGTACAGCGTGTCACCCTGCTTGACGTCGAATCGCTTCGGCTCCAATGCGATTCGGGCGTAGTACTTCTCGGCTATCTCGGCCTCGACCTCCCACTGCAGCGCGTAACCGCCGCCGGAGAGCACGTAGTAGACCTCGTCGGCCATCTTCCAGTACTTGCCGGAGTGACCTCCCGCGGGAACCTCCAGCTCGAAGGCGTCGATGCTGAAGATCCTGGCGTCGGTGCGCTCCGGCGAGGCGATCGTCCGCACCCGGCCGAGCGGAGTCTGCTCCCAGACGGTGTCGGACGGGCTGATGACCTTCTTGCGGTCCAGCACGCCGGGCGTCCAGATGTTCGACCAGTCCTCGCGCGGACCGAACGTCTCCTCGTTCTGTACCGGGCCGCTGCGACCCTGCTGGATCAGGCCCATGAACATCCACGTGCACTTGGCCTTGACGACCAGGGCCAAGGCCTTCTCGTCGTAGGGATTGAAGTGCCGGTGTACCGAGTCGGTGTGCACGAACACCAGGTCGTCGGCCGACCAGTCGTAGCGCTGGTCGTCGTGGATCTCGTACCCGCGGCCCTCGAGAATGTAGAACGCGGCCTCGTTCTGGTGACCGTGGCCGTGGTTGGAGGACTCGGGCGGCAGTTCGACGAAGTGCACCTGAATCGTCTGGGTGAGGAAGTCCTCGTCGCCGGGGCCGATCCGCCACCAGGTGCGCGACTGCTCACTGTCGCCGGAATGACCGACCTTGGCATCATCGACGACGAAGGCGTCATCCCGGACGCGCTCGACGCCAAGCTGCTGGCGTCGGAAGTCGCCAAGGCCGTACGTCTCCGAGGTCAGTCCGCGGACGAATACGCGGCCCTTCTTGCCCATGCTGTTCTCCTTCGACGTGTTCCTTGTACTAATGGTTAGACCATTGGAATCGTAAGCCACGTCACAACGCGTGTCCAGTAGCTGACGCGTGACGCCCTACCTCCGGCAACACCTGAGTCGGCGGATTGCCGCGTTGCGGCCTCAATCCCATGATTACCTCGTCGAGGGAGCGGACGTTGCACATCCGCGGAAAGACGTTCGTCATGAAGAATTCGCGCTGCTCGGGAAAGCCATGGCAGCACTCCGGTACGACCGTGATCTGAAAGTCCTTGTCACGGGCCTCGTAGGCAGTTGCGGCGATCCCTACGTGCACCGACCCACCTACTAGCACGATCGTGTCGATGTCGCGACTGCGGAGCGACAGTTCCAGATGGGTGCCGTGAAATGCCGACCAGCGGTGCTTCGGGACGTCGTAGTCGCCGGGCTGGGGTGCGATCTCGTCGAGGACCGTCAAGCCCGCCGAGCCGGACGCGTAGGGCGGGACGGTGCGGTAGGGGTTCTCAGGCCCCCATGGCCGGAACCGGCTGTCGGTGTCGGCCAACGTTCGCGCGAAGTCGGCGCCGTCGGCGCGGTGGTCGGCGCGGGCGTAGAAGATGGGGACGCCGACCGCGCGGCAGGCGCGGATCAGCCATTGCGTCGGACCTATCGAACCCGCCGCCTCGATCGGCTCCCGATAGGCGTTGAGCATGTCGAAGACGACGAGGCCGGTGCGGCGAAAGTCGTAGTGAATCATTGGAAATTGGTTGCGATCACTCATGGTCGTGGTTCCTGCCTCAGTACTGACGGTTGTTGCTGGCGAAGTCGTAGTCGGGAGCGATGGTTGACGTGAACCGCCACGAAACCGCGGGCGCTCCCATTGCGGCAGCGAACGTCGAGTGCAGCCAGGACACGATCAGCTCGAAGGTTTCGCGCGCCTGTGCCGCACGAAACCGCCCTGGCATGGTGTCGTTGAGCCATCCGTGCGGCAAATCCGGGTACATCACGAACTCATAGCTGCGGCGAGCGTCTTCGAGCAAGTCGCGGACCCGACGGACGTCCCTGACCGACATCGTGTGGTCCTTCTCCCCCCAGATCCCGAGCACCGGCGCCGCGCCTGCACGGATCAGTTCCGCGTACGGCGTCGCGCGCAGGTCGCCGATTTCGTATTCGCGTGGCTGTGCCCCGCCATAGAGCATGACCACGGCAGCGATGTCTTCCCGCATGGCGCTTGCCAAGATCCCGTAGCTCCCCGTTCGACAGATACCGACGACGGCGACGGGTGCGTTACCGACGCGGGGACCCAAGTTGCGGGCGTATGCGATTGCGGCGTCGAGGTGCCGGAGCGCCGCGGCGTCACCGATGTCCGGGAGACGCTCGTGCTCGCCGGAGAGGTCCATGTCGGCATAGAAGTCCGGTGCCACGGCGATGAATCCGAGCGCGGCGAACTTCTCGGTCAGTTCGACCGTGTGCTGCACCACCCCGTAGCGCTCGTGGCACACGATGACGACGGGAGTGGGCACGCACGAGTCGAGGCTGTCCGGCACGGCAACCCACCCGTACGAGACGGGTCCGAACGCAGTCAGCTCGTCCGGCGGAATTCGGCCAGCCGGCCCCCGTCTTTCGGCGGCCTGCAGTGGCGGGATACCTTTGGGCTCCATGCACATTCGAGGGTTTCTACCTTTCTTTCGGCTAGCGGCGTGACATTCTAGGATCCCGCCATCAGTCGGTTGTATTCATCTGCTATCTCGCTCCGATGCGCGACGAAGTCCGCGACGTCGAGATCAACCACGTCGACATCCGCCAGCGGATCGTCGGCAGTGGGCAGCGGAGGGAGCGCTCGCAGCTTCTTATCGACTGCCGCACCGTCCGGACTGAGCTGGAAGTCGAGGTAGAGCGTCGCCCCCGCCTGATGATGGGTGCCCCGCATGACGCCACCGGCGTCGTACCGCACCACCACCGGACTGACGATGTGGCCGGTTCCTGCGCCGTAGGAGACCGATGCTCCCTTGTCGGTCAGCCTGCCGATGCTCTGCGTGTAGACCGACAGAGCCACGTCGAACTGGCCCGCCGCGAGTAGCTCGGCCTGGACGGTATGCCCCTTCGCGGTCTTGGAGTTTCTGGCGATCCTCTGAAACATCCCCGTGACGTCGCTGGGTGCCATGCCGCGTTGCTGGTAGTAGCGGGAAAGAGTTGCATACCAGTCGATGTCGCTGTATTCCATGCTAATTCGACCATGCCACTTCGGATCGGTGAACCCGGCGTAGTCCGTGGGAAGTTGGTCGGGCGAGACGTTGCCGGTGTTCCAGCCGGCGACGAACGCCAGTCGGCGCACGCCCGTCCATCCAGCGGACTTCCCGGCGTCCGGCATCAGGTCCCGGTACGGCGAGCTGTAATCGCCCAACAGCCCACGCGATTGCATCGCCGCCATGTCGGTGGCGGGCGCGACGAGCAGATCGTTGCCGAGCTTCTTCGCTGTGGCTTCCTGGACGACCCGCTGCAGAACGGTCTCGGAATTGGCGTTGTAGACATTGACTCTGATGCCGTATTTCTTGCTGAAGGCGTCCGCCATCGCCTGCTCGTCGTTGAATGCCGAGTACACGGTGAGATCGCCCTCGCGTTTGGCCGCGCCGAGGAGTGCGTTCTCCCTCGCTGTCCCGGACAGTCCGTCCCAGGGCTGCTCGGCCGGTGCGGGACCGTCGTGGTTGGCATCGATGCCAGCCCCGGGTGGGCTGCCGCATCCGGCCAGCGCGGCCGCGAGTCCCAACGCGGCCAACAGCCTGACCAGTCCGGCGGGTTGCCGCAGATGCATCTACTCGGCGCCTCCTCCTTGTCGATCTTCCTTGCCGCAGAGAACAATCGGCGATGAGACGTCGCCAGCCTGTTGGCCGGCGTCATCGACGTCGGTCACGGCGGCCATCAGGTCG
This sequence comes from Mycobacterium sp., assembly GCF_050701675.1. Taxonomy (GTDB): domain Bacteria; phylum Actinomycetota; class Actinomycetes; order Mycobacteriales; family Mycobacteriaceae; genus Mycobacterium. The sequence goes on from NZ_JBOGDD010000586.1 coordinate 10,983, forward strand.
TCCACGGTCAACCGGTTCGGGTCGCGAGTCACTTCTTGACGCAACGTCATCGCGGACAGGACGAGTTTGCGGACCCGTCGCCCGTCCCACCCACCGCACGACGCCGCCAGCTTCGCGTGCAGACCGTCGTCATCGGCCAGGGCGGCGACACCCGGCCAGACCATGGCCAGCTCCACCAGGCTGTGCCGAATGATCCGCGCGATCGTCGTGGCGTCGGGCAGCGATAGCGCCACGGCGAGATCCGCCCTGGACAGGAACGCCTCGTCGACGGCCTCGACGAAGTTGGTCGTGGCCACGAAGACCACCCTCGGGGCTCCCGCGGCCACCGCGTCGATGCCTGCGAGCAGCGCGTCCGTGGCCCGGTGCACGTCGACCGGGTTGCTGGCGAACGACGCGCTGCTGCGCCGCACCGCAAAGCTCTCCACCTCGTCGACGAGGACGATGGTATGCGGTCGTCGGGCGGCGAGTTCGGGGATGGTGTCGGTCATCAGCAGCGTGATGTTGCGTTGGCTCTCGCCGAGCATCTCGCTGGGGAACGCGTGCGGGTCGATCTCGACGTAGGTCGTTGCGCCGTGCGGTGCGACCGCCCGCGCCGCGGCCTGCGCCAGACCCCTGGCCAGCGTGGTCTTGCCGGTTCCCGGTGGCCCCGACAGGATGATCAGGCCGTGCGGCAGCCCCGCCATCCTCGCCAGCGCGGGGCCGTGCAGCAGCGTCAGCAGCGCGTGGTTGAGCAGTCGGTCCTTCACGCCGGGCGGGGTCAGGATGTGATCCCACGGCCCGTCGTGATGATCGGCGGGCAGGGCGTGGACCGACAGCACGCCGGGTGGCAGTGCGACGGGGGTCACGGCCACGTCGGCCTGATGACTTCCGGCCAGTCGATCGTGGTGATGTCGCCGGCCTGCGCATCGCGGATGTGCTCGGGTGGCTCCTCGAAGAGCACCATGGGATCCATCAGCACCCGCATCGTGTCGAGCAGGCTGTCGAACATGTGGATCCGCACCACCTTCGCGGTCCGCTGCGGATCGTCGTTGAAGTGCTGGTGCCACAGGAAGTGGTCGACGACGATGAGATCGCCCTTCTGCCAGGGGTGTTCGATTCCACCCTCGGGTTCGGTGCCCAGGTAGCTGTGTCCGGAGCCCTCGAGGACGTACAGCCACGCTTCCCCGGCGTGGCGGTGCATCGATTGACCCCGACCCGGCCCGAGTTCGAACATCGCCATCGAGATGCCGGATGCTTGATAGCCGATGGCGCGGTCCAGCAGGAACGTGGTGCGGGTGCCGCGGGGTGTTGGCAGGAGCTCCAGTCCGTCCCAGTCGGTGTGCAGTCGGCCCGACCGTCGCGCGTTCTGATCACGGGCGAGCCTGCGCGTCCGACGGGCGTAGGGGTCGTCCCCGGATGCCTCCGCGGAGAAGCCGGGCCGAGGGGGAAGTTCGGCGACGGGCGTGGCGCCGGCGTCCTCGAGCACGGCCATCCCCATGGTCTCGAGCAGCGGTTCACTGGAGAACGACACGTAGCGCGCGACGGTGGTGCCGTCGTTGCCGCAGCGGTGCCACGACCACGCCGGCAGGTGCAGCGAATCGCCTGGGCCCCAGTCGATTCGCTGCCCGTCGATCTCGGTCCAGCCGTGTCCGGCCACGACCAGGACCATGGCGTCCCACGAATGGCGGTGGATGGTCGAGGTGACCCCTGGGTCGATCTCGTGCACGAGGGCATCCATCGAGCGAGTCGGGCGGTCACCGTCTGCGCCCACGTACACCCCGACACGGGTGCCGCGACCGGTCTCGGCAAGGACCGCGTCCTCCCGGCGGACCACCGTCTTCTGGTAGCCGCGCCACTGTTCGATGAAGTCTGCCCTGCGCTTCTTCTGCACGTGGTAGTGCGAGACGGTGGTGGTGGTGCGCGATGCCATGCACGGTCCTTTCGGCTGGGTCGATCAGCTGTGGGTCTGGCCAGTCACTCGGTGCGACGCGACCGCGGAGTCAGGACTGGCCGCCGGAATCGGTGATGCGCTTGTAGGCGTCGCTCCACTGCTTGGCGTTGTTGAGCAACTCTTCTTCGGGAACCGAGGTGGTCTCGACTCCGGCCAGTGGGTCCTCGGCGGTGGGGATCGCGCCGATGCGGTTCGCCCCGGCGATCACGGCCTGTCCGTCGGTGAGCAGGAAGTCCAGGAACAACATGGCCGCCGCCGGGTGCTTCGCCGACTTCATCAGCCCGGCGCCGTTGGGCCGCAGGACAACCGGCTCGATGGGCTTGCCAGCGGTCTTCCACGCCACCGGCGCGCCCTTCGCCGCGGCGTTGTCGACGGTGTGTGAGTAGATCGAGACCGCGGTGTCGAATTGGCCAGCGGCCAGAAGCTCACCCATCACGGTGTGCCCCTTGGCGATCTTGGCGTTGGCGGCCAGGCTGTGGAAGAGGCTCGTCACGTCGGCGTCCGACATTCCCTGCTTGGTGTAGTAGTCGTGCATCGCGGCGTACCAGTCGACATCGCCGATCTCCAGCCCGACGCGGCCCTTCCACTGCGGCCCGGCCAGCTCCTTGAGTGACTTCGGTTCGGATCCCGGCGCGACCTTGTTGGTGTTCCAGCCGACCACGAAGGCATTGAAGCGGTCCGCGGTCCAGCCGTCCTTGCGGCCCTCTGGGCGGACCTTGTCGCGCAGTTCTCCGGTATAGGGATAGAGCAGCTGCTGCTGTTGCAGCGCGTTGAGTTCGCCGGCGTTCGTCTCGATGAGATCAGCACCCTGGTACCGCGCACTGGACTCCTGCAGTACCCGCTGCAGCACGGTCTCGGAGTTGGCCCGGTAGGTCTGGACCTTGATCTTGTACTTGTCCTCGAACGCCTTCACGACGTCTTCGATGTCGGTGTTCGAGGTGTAGAGCGCGAGTTGTCCGTCCTTGGTGGCCAAGTCGCGCAGCGTCTGAGTGCGCTGATCGCCGGACAATCCGTTGATCTGGTCGTAGACCTGTTGCGCCGCAGACGAACCCGGCGCCGCGGCACCGGCGTTGTCGACGGTCGGGTTGCCGCATGCCGCGAGCAGCAGGACCAGGGCGAGTACGACGTGGATGGCCGACCGCTTCGTCATGGCACACACCTCATCATTCGGTGTTCAATGGACTGACATTTATACCTATGGTGTGATTTGTATCATGTTCGACGGCGGTTGTGAAGGGTTTTGGCGCCGACGGCCCGGACGTCCGGACCTCAGATGACGAACGCCTCGGCGGTCTCGGCGGCGAACAGCTCGGCGGGCAGGTGGCGGCGGCGCGACAATCCCTGCTCGTGGTGATAGCGCAGGAAGACCCCGAGCGCGTCCTCGTTGGCGGCGAGCCCGTAGGACCAGTAGTCCGTACCGAGCAGTTGGCGGGCCTCTTCGAGGTGCTGGATCAGCCACGGTTCCATGAATCGCAGCGCCGACGAGTCGTAGATCCGTGCGTAGGCTTGCTCGTGCGCGGTCAGAAACGCCTTGTACAGCGATTGCGCCACCCAGCGGTGCCGTTCGTAGATCTCCCTTCGGAGCACCACGACGTGCATGATCGGGAAGATGCCGGTCGCCGCGAAATACTTCTTCTCGACGGTGACGACGTCGTCGAACAACCGCTTGACCCGTGGGTCGCGGTCACGGAATGGACTGGGCACCCGCGGGGTGTGCAATGCATCGATCTCGCCGGCCGCCAACATCGCCGACAGCGTGGTGCCCACTGGGATCGGGCGGACGTCGAGACCGGTGTCCACCACGCCCTTCTCGATCCGCCCAGGCGTTTCCTGCCCTCCCGTGTAGTACGTCACCGAATCGATTGGCACGCCGTGGTGTTCGGCCAGAATGCCCCTGATCCACACGCCCGCGGTCAATTGGAGTTCCGGTGCGCCGACACACTTGCCCACCAGATCGGCCGGCGTGGCGATGCCTGCGTCGACGTTGACGTAGATTCCGCCGTGCCGGAACATCCGGGAGGTGAACACCGGCAACGCGACGAACGGTCGCGGGTCCTGGTCCAAGGTGGCGGCGTAGGTCGACAGCGACATCTCCGCAACGTCGAATTCGCGGTGCCGCAGCATGCGGAAGAACGTCTCCTCGACCGGCAGCCGCAGGTAGGTCAGGTCGATGCCGTCGGCGCGCACACTGCCGTCCTCCAGTGCGCGGGTTCGGTCGTAGTCGCCGCACGCGAGGGTCAGGTGCAACCGCGCCATCGATCAGCCCTTCTTGGCGGTCAACCGCCGGTCCAGCCGCGGGTAAGCCCTGCGGGCGTTGCACTCCAGGACCGCTCGCCGGTCGGAGTCATCGAGTCGGAGTTCTTCGACGTAGGCCAACGTGTCGTCCCACGCGACACCCGTGTCCGGGTCGGCGCCACGGACCGCACCCAGCATCTCCGAGGCGAACAGGATGCTCTCGAGGGGAATCACCCTGTGCAACAGATCAATTCCGGGCTGATGGTAGACGCAGGTGTCGAAGAAGACGTTGCGCAGCAGGTCAGCCGGATCGGGCCGGCCAAGGCGCGCCGCAAGGCCGCGGTACCGGCCCCAGTGATAGGGCACCGCCCCGCCGCCGTGCGGGATCACGAAGGTCAGCGCCGGGAACTGGTCGAACAGGTCGTGGCAGATCAACTGCATGAACACGCTCGTGTCGGCGTTGAGGTAGTGCGCACCCAGGGTGTGGAAGTTCGGGTTGCACGACGCCGAGACGTGCACCATGGCCGGCACGTCGAGCTCCACCATCACCTCGTAGAGCGGATACCAGTACGGGTCGGTCATCGGCGGGGTCGTCCAGTAACCACCGGTGGGGTCGGGGTTGACGTTGCAACCGACGAAGCCGAGCTCCTCGACGCACCGGCGCAGTTCGGCGAGCACCGGGCCCAGGTCGCCGCCGGGAGTCTGCGGCAGCTGGGCCACCGGGACGAAGGCGTCCGGATACAGCCGCGCGACGCGGTGCACCAGATCGTTGGATGCCGCAGCCCACGCGGTGGCCGTCGGCTGGTCGGGTACGTGATGTTCCATCCCGGATGCCTTCGGCGACAACATCATCAGATCGATTCCCCGCTCGCGCATGATCCGCAGCTGGTGGTGTTCGACGCTGTCGCGAATCTCGTCGTCGCCGATGTGGGCGGCACTGGGTGGCTGGCGGCCCGGATCGCCAAGGGCGGCCAATTGCGCGTCGCGGAAACCCTGATGCGCCTGCGGGGCGGTGGTGTAGTGACCGTGGACGTCGATGATCACCGGCCGGCGTCCTCGTAGTCGACGTACCGCAGCCCGAGGCCTGCGAGGTCGGCGCGCATGTCGTGGACGTCGAGGCTGAGCTCACCGCGCCGATAGCGTTCCCTGGTCCGGGCCTCCCGCTCCTCCCGGAGCCGGGCCGCGGCGAGCACGTTCGGCGCGTCGGCCCGCGGCACGACCACGACGCCGTCGTCGTCACCGACCACCACGTCGCCGGGTTCGACCGTGGCGCCTGCGCACGTAACCGCCACGTTGACCGACCCGAGTCGCTTCTTGACGGTGCCCTGTGCGGATACGCACTTGGACCAGACCGGAAACTGCATCGTGGTCAGCTCGGCAACGTCGCGGCAGCCGGCGTCGATCACCAGTCCGCGCACGCCGCGGGCGGCCAGCGCGGTAGCCAGAAGTTCGCCGAAGTAGCCGTGCTGCGAGGGGGTTTCGGTGGCGACGACCAGAACGTCACCCACCCCGCACTGCTCCACGGCGACGTGGATCATCCAGTTGTCGTCGGGCGGCACGCTGACCGTGACGGCCGTCCCGCACACTCGCGCCCCGGTGTAGATGGGCGTGATGTAGGGGTCGAGAAGGCCGGCGCGACCCTGAGCCTCGTGAATGGTCGCGACGCCGAACGCGCCGAGCCCGTCGCGGATGGCCGGATCGGCCCGGCGTGGGTTTCGTACGACGATGGACATTCTCAGGAGTCCCTTCCCAGCCACGGCATCAACGAGATGTGGATGACGCCCTCTTCGTCGGTGTCGCCTGCCAGCGCCCGGATCGCGTGGTCCACCTGGTCCAAGCCGAACTGGTGGGTGCTGAGTCGCTGCAGCGGGAACCGGCCGGAGGACAACTGCTGCAGTGCCAGTTCGCAGGCCCGGTAGCTGTGGCCCCTTGCGCTCTTGATCGTGATGGCCTTCTCCGTGAGCCGCTTGATGGGGAAGTCGGGGAAGGCGGCGAGCTCGCCCTGGATCAGCAGGGTGCCCTCGCGCCGCTTGAGGACGTCGATGCCGAGCAGCACGGGTTTGGTGCCGGCTCGCGAGGTGCAGTCGAGTACGAAGTCCACTCCCCTGCCCCCGGTGGCGTCCATGACCCGTAGATGGGGATCCTCGCGCTCGACGTCGATCGCTTCGTCGGCGCCGAGATCGAGAGCGAGGTCCAGCCGGGCCCGGTCGCGGGTCGTTCCGGTGATGAAGATCTTCGATGCGCCCGCCTGCTTGCAGGCCACCACTTGAGCCAGGCCCTGCTGGCCGGGGCCCTCGATCAGGACGGTGTCGGCGTAACCCACTCCGGCGGCGAGCAACGCCCATTCGATGCCATTGGACAGGGGTGTGACGAGCCCGGCGAGCTCGGCGGTGACACCGTCGGGCACCTTGTGCAGCACCGCATTCCACGGCAGGTACATGTACTGCGAGAAGCCGCCCCACAGGGTGCCCTGGTGCTCGGAGGACGTGTAGCCGTACCTGCGGGCGTCGGCGTTGGTCCGCCAGTCCGTCGCCTCACAGTGGCGGTACTCGCCGATGCGGCACCATTCGCAGTTGTAGCAACCCACGTAGTGCTCCACGAAGACGCGGTCGCCCTCGGCGACGCCGTGCAATTGCCTGAACCTCGCACCCGCGGCGGCGATGGTGCCGACGTTCTCGTGTCCCATGATCACTGGCCCCTCGAATGGCGGCGTGCGATACATCTTGACGTCCGTACCGCAGATTCCCGCGACCTCGACCTTCAACAGCGCTGCGTCATCCGATAATTCAGGCATCGGAAGCGCACGCAGCTCGGTCGTACTCGGCGCCGTCCGCACCGCGGCGAGGACACTTTCAACCATCTGTCACCCCTTGGGGACTCATCGGACCGGAAACGCGAACCGTTGGCATTATGGTCATGCCAATATACCATCGGGTCAATCGATGCCACCAGAGGACGGGAGACCGAAATGTCCGAGCAGGACCGCGTATTGAGTACCGTCATCCGCGCGCAGGGCGCGACCCAACCGCTCATCGAGGGCACCATCGAACCCGCCGGCTTCTCGCTGGCCATTCAGGACGTACCCGTCTTGATCGACGGATTCCGCAGGATGGTGCGCACACTGGAGTTCGACGTGTGCGAGATGTCGGTGACGACCTACCTCGCCGCACGTGAGCACGGCGTCGCCTTCACCGCGCTTCCGGTCTTCCTGATGCGCGGCTTTCATCACGGCGCGATCCGCTACAACACCAAGTCGGGCATCAGCACGCCGCGCGACCTGGAGGGCCGCCGCGTCGGGGTGAACCGCGGATACACCGTCACCACGGGGGTCTGGGCCAGGGGCATCCTGGCCGGCGAGTACGGCGTGGACCTCGAGCGCGTCACCTGGGTGCTCTCCGGCGACGAGCACGTCCAGACCTACCTGCCCCCGGACAACACCGAACCCGCCCGCCCGGGTACGGACCTGGCCGCCTTGCTCGTCGAAGGGGAGATCGACGCAGTCATCGGGGTGGACGTCGAACACCCCGACGTCGCCCCGCTGATCGACGACCCAGAGGAGGCGGCGCTGACGGCGCTGCGCCAGCGTGACTTCTACCCGATCAACCACCTCACCGTCGTCAAGGACGCCGTCCTACGACGACATCCGGAGGCGGCGTCGGCCCTGTTCGATGCATTCGCCGAGGCCAAGCGTCGCTACGTGGACCGGCTTCGGGCCGGGGAGGTGTCCACGGCGATGGACCGCAGGTATGCCAGGGTGCTGCAGGCCACTGGCGCCGACCCCCTGCCCTACGGCGTCGAGCCAAACCGGGCGATGCTCGAAGAGATCATCGGATACGCACTCTCGCAGCACATTCTGACCAGCTCGGTCGAGGTCGACGAGATGTTCGCGCCTGCCACCGCGGCCAGGATCGCCTGAGCTGCTCAGGCGCCAACGGCGTGCGCGACGATCAGGTCCCGCAGCGCGACCGCCGGGTTCGCCGCCGCTTCTGGGGAGATCGTGGCGCCCTGCGCGAGCGCCTTGCGTACCGCCATGTAGTCGCCGGGGGCGTTGACCGAATCAGCGGCCAACAGCTTGCCGTCGCGGTAGTAGAGCACCGAGAAACTCTCCGCGTCGACGTCGCCGCGCGCCACGCAGTGATCGTGCCCGACCGAGAGGCCCGCGATTTGAAGCTTGAGATCGTACTGATCGGACCAGAACCAGGGCACCGGGTCGGTCGGCTCGCGCCGTCCCGACACGGTCGCCGCGGCCGCCTTGGCCTGGCTGATGGCGTTCTGCACCGATTCCAGCCGCACCAGGCCCAGGCCGGTCAACGGATTGGGTTGCACCGTGCAGTCTCCCGCGGCGACGACGGTCGGATTGCTGGTGCGCGCGAATGCGTCGACCACGATGCCACCGGAGGTCTCCAAGTTCAGTTGCCGAGCCAGCTCGATACACGGCTCGACACCGATTCCCACGATCACGACGTCGGCGGGGATCCGGCTGCCGTCGGAGAGTTGCACCGCGCCGACCCTGTTGCCGCTGCCGCCGAGCGAGACCACCTGCGCATCAAGGCGCACGTCGACACCCCGGCGGGTGTGGGCGGCGCGGTAGAACTCCGAAACCACCGGCGCCACCGCACGCCCGATCAGTCGGTGGGAGGCTTCCAGCACGGTGACCGACTTGCCTTGCGCGCGAGCCACTGCCGCCGCTTCGAGGCCGATGAAGCCACCGCCGATCACCACCACCGACTCGGCGTCGCACTGCAACGCCCGCAGCGTCGTCGCGTCGTCAGCGGTGCGCAGATAGGTGACTCCGTCACGGTCCGCGCCGGGCACCGTCAGCCGGCGTGGGCGCGCGCCGACGGTCAGCGCCAACCTGTCGAAGCTGAACTCGCGCCCACTGGCGGTGCGCGCGAATCCCGACGGCCCGCCCGCCTCGAGCGCGAGCCGGTCGACGCGCTCTCCCGTGACCAGGTCGACATCCAGGTTCGCGAGAACCTCCGGCGTGCGTAGCCACAGCTGCTCGAGAGCGGTGTCGCCCTTCAGAAACGCCTTCGACAGCGGCGGTCGCTGGTAGGGAACGTGCGGTTCCTCGCCGATCAGGGTGATCGGCGACGTGTGACCCGTACCGCGCAGGGACACGGCCAGTTGCAGACCGGCTTGGCTGGCGCCGACGATCAGCGTGCCTGCCTGCGCGTTCACTGCTCCTCCGGAACGCGCACCACCAGGCCGTCGAGATCCTCGGTGAGTGGAATCTGGCAAGACAGCCGGCTGGTGTCCCGCCGGTCGGCCGCGACTCCCAGATCGAGTAGATCGTCCTCCATGTCGCCTGCTCCCCCGACGGCTGCGGTGAAGTCATCGTCGACGTAGACGTGGCAGGTGGCGCAGCTGCAGTTGCCGCCGCATTCGCCGGTGATGCCCGGAACCCCATTGCGCACAGCGGCGGCCATGACCGACTCGCCGAGCATCGCGTCCACGGCGCGTTCGGTTCCGTCGAGGGCGATGAAGATGACCTTCGGCATGCGTCTCCCCTTGTTGGTATTACCATTGGACCTTAGCGTTGATCACGGCCTTACCTCAAGCCCTACGCCCAAGACGGGTATTGGCCTTATGGTCTGCTGTCATACCATGCTAGGTTCGCTTCCACGACCGCTCGAGGAGGGGCAGATGCGCATCGCGATCGCCGCCGACCACAACGCCCTTGCGATGAAGGACCACCTGACGGCATGGCTCGCGCAGCGCAGCCACGATGTCGCCGATCGCGGTGTGCACCCAGGCTCCGGGATCGTCGACTACCCGCCCTTGTGTGCCGACGTCGCCTCCCGGGTCACCGGCGGGCACGCCGACTTCGGCCTGATCGTCGGGGGCTCTGGATGTGGCGAGCAGATCGCCGCCAACAAGGTCCCCGGCATCCGGGCGGCGCTGTGCCACTGCGTCTTCACCGCCGAGATCGCACGGGCGCACAACGACGCCAACGTCCTGGTGATGGGAGCCAAGGTGGTCGCTCCCGACCTGGCGACGCGCATCCTCGAGGTGTGGCTGAGCACCCGGTTCAAGGGTGGACGCCATCAGCTCAGGCTCGACCAGATCGCCGCACTGGAGCGGGGCGAGTCACTGACGTGAGTACCTCGCCCCGACCCTGGTGACCGGGTCCTGTTGCCGCTGCGCCACGGCGAGCGCCTACTGCGGAAGCCGCCGAGGCTCGACGTCCGCCGCCGATGCCACTCGTGGTGCGCCTCCTGCGGAATCCCGTTCGGCCTCGGCATGTAGGAAGCGCCCGTGGGTCTCGGGCAGCATCGCCAGGCCGATGAACGCGATCACCATCAGCGCGGAGATGACCGTGGTCGCCATGCCGATACTGCCGTCGAACCACCCCGTCGCGATCGCCCCAGCGACGAGTGGGCCTGCGGCCGTGAACAACCGGCCGATGCTGTTGGTGACCGCCATCGCCGACGCCCGTACCGACGGGCCGAACACCTCTGGGAAGTACACCGCCGTGCCCGATAGCACCCCGAAGACCCCGAACCCGACCACGGGCAGCAACCACATGTACATGGCGTAGGAGTCGGCGAACGGGTAGAGCACGCACACCGCGCCGAGCCCGATCACCAGGCTCATCACGAACGTGTTCTTCCTGCCGATCTTGTCGGCGATGAAACCCCAAGTGGCGTAGCCAATTATGCCGCCGATGTTCAGCATTGCAGTACCCCATGCGACGGCGGTGACCACCGCCGCGTCACTCAGGCCGTCGCCGGCGACGACGGCGCGGATGTTCTGCGGCGTCCACGTGCTCACGCCCCAGAAGGCGAACAGCGCGCCTACACAGATCAGGGTGCACGCCACCGTCGTCTTCAGCATCGGAGGGGTGAACAGCTGGGTCAGGACGAACCGGTCGGCGCCCTGTTTGGGGGCGCCCGCGGCGCGTTCGGTACGGCGTCTGGCCCTGGCGGCCTTCACCGCGGCCATGGACTCCGGCTCGTGCACGTTGCGCCGGATGAAGAGCACCAGCAGTGCCGGGATGAGTCCGAGCGCCATGGTCCACCGCCACCCCAGGTGACCGACGAAGTTGTACGCGACGGCGGCCAACAGCGCACCGAACGCCAACCCGGACATCATCACTCCACTGGCCTTGGCCCGGTGCCTGCTGCTCGCCCACGCCTCCGCCACCAGTGCCGCAC
>NZ_JBOGDD010000587.1:0-7202 GCF_050701675.1 Mycobacterium sp.
GATGAACGCAGCGCGGCCCGCGGTACAGCTTTGCTCGCCGTAGGAATCAGTGAATCGCATGCCCTCGTTGGCGATCCGGTCGATGTTCGGCGTGCGATAGCCCATCAGGCCGTCGCTGTAGCAGCTCAGGTTGGAGATGCCGATGTCATCGCCCCAGATGACCAGGATGTTGGGTTTGCCGTTGGGCATTTCGAGCCCCCTCTGTCGACGACGTGAATCTCGAGTCCACGTGCGAGAACGAGGTTATGCGCGTCTGACGGCCCGTGTCAGACGTTGGCCGAACTTCTCGCACCCGCGATCACGCGATGGCGGGTGCGGACTTGCCGGTGCCCTTCATCTGCTCGAAAAGCTCGGTGTAGAACGGGAGGCACTGCGCCATGGCCTCTTCGGTGGTGAACAGCGGCCGGTAGCCGAGGTCGCGCTGCGCCTTGGCCACCGAGAAGTAGTTGTCCAGGTAGATGCGTTCCACCGCCAGCGGTTCCAGCAGTGGCTTTGGCAGACCGAAGCGGAAGTGCAGCCACTGCCACACCGTCATCACCGCATGAACCAGCCGTCCCGACACGCGGAACGTCGGAAGACGCTGCCCGCAGGCCTCGACGACCGGTCGGGTGAACTCGAACATGTTGATCGGTTCGCCGTCGTTGACGAAGTACGCCTGGCCGGGTGCGGTGCCGCCGGGGACGAGGTGCTCACCGGCGAGGATGAAGCCGTGAATCAGGTTGTGCACGTATGAGTTGTCGAGCTTGACGTCCTTGCCGCCGACCAGCACCTTGACGTGCCCGGCGAGCACGCTCTCGAACACCTTGCGGAACATGGTCTGGTCACCGCGGCCCCAGATGCCGCTGGGTCGGATCGAACAGGTCAGCATCCCGTCGACGCCGTTGGCTGCCAGCACGAACTTCTCGGCGGTGACCTTGGTCTCGGTGTAGAGATCGTTGAAACGCGTTGTGTAGGGGATGGTTTCGTCGCCGTTGACGATGCGCTGGCCGCCCATCACCACGCTGTTGGACGCGGTGTACACGAACCGCTTCACGCCGGCGGTCCGAGCTGCGTGGACGAGGTTCTGAGTGCCGCCGACGTTCACCGCGAAGCTGCGCTCCCGGGCCGGTGCCGACCCGCCGCCCATCAGGTCGATGATCGCCGCGGTGTGAATGACGGTGTCGATGCCCTCCACGGCGTTGGCGACGTCCGCGTCGTCGGTGATGTCTCCGACGACGGTGTGGAGCCGGTCGTGCTGCGGCAGTGGCGATGGCACGCGGTCGAACGAACGGACCGCGTGGCCGCGGTCGAGTAGCTCGGTCACCAGGTTGGCGCCGACGAAGCCGGAGCCCCCGGTCACCAGCACGTGGCCAAGGTCAGTGGTCAGCGTTGAGTCACCCATGCGGTGAGACTAACTGAAACGTGTTCCAGTTTCGACTGTCATGCCGACGACTGGTTTCGTTCTCAAGCATCTTCGTCATCCCTGGAGGCGAGTGCCTTCTCGACTTTCTCGCGTGCGCCGGCAAGGTGCTCCTCGCATCGTTTGGCCAGCTCCTCGCCCCTTTCCCACAGTTTCAGCGAGGCGTCGAGGTCGAGGCCACCCTGTTCGAGCTGACGCACCACCTCGATGAGTTCATCGCGTGATTCCTCGTAACCCATTTGACTAATGGCCTTCATCCAACCCCTCGCTAACCGTCGTTATCGCGCCATTGGCCACGCGCACCCGCAGCCGGGTACCCGCCGGAGCGTCCTTCGTCGACCGCAGCACCGCCATCGAGTCCGCGAGCTGGACCACGGCGTAACCCCGCGCCAGCGTGGCCGCCGGCCCCAGTGTGGTGAGCCGCGCCGACAGGTGCCCGACACTCTTGGTCTCGGCCTCGAGTAGCCGGGTGACGTCACGGCGCGCGGTGGACCGCGCCCGGTGTATCTCCTCGGCGCGGGCCGTGAGCGCCTGCAGCGGCTGTGCCAGCACCGGGCGGCTGCGCAACTGCGTCAGCGTGTGCTGTTCGCGGTGCACCCAGTTGCGCAGGGCCCGCGCGCTGCGTCGGCACAGATCGGCGACCAGTGCCTGCTCGGCGACCGCGTCGGGTACCACGCGCTTGGCCGCGTCGGTGGGGGTCGCGGCTCGCACGTCCGCCACTAGATCGCACAACGGGTTGTCGGGCTCGTGGCCGATCGCGCTCACGATCGGCGTGGTGCACTTGGCGATCTCACGGCACAGGGTCTCGTCGGAGAACGGCAGGAGGTCCTCGACGCTGCCCCCGCCGCGGGCGATCACGATGACGTCGACGTCGGGGTCGGCGTCGAGATCGCGGAGCGCGTCGACGATCTGCGGGACCGCCTTGGGGCCTTGGACGTTCGTGTTGCGCAGGGCGAACCGCACCGCGGGCCAACGTGCACCCGCGACCGTCGTCACGTCCCGCTCGGCGTCCGATGCCCGCCCCGTAATTAGCCCGATCATGTTGGGCAGAAACGGTATTGGTCGCTTGAGTCGAGGATCGAACAGCCCTTCTGCGTCCAGGAGTTTGCGCAGACGTTCGATGCGGGCCAGCAGTTCACCTACTCCGACTGCTCGGATCTCGTGGATGCGCAGGCTGAAGGAACCATTGCGGGTGTAGAACTGCGGCCGGCCGAGCATGATCACCTGCGTGCCCTCCGATAGCGGCACCGGGGCGTTGATGACGAGGTCGCGCGGACAACTCACCGAGAGCGACATGTCGGCGGCGGGGTCACGCAGCACCATCCACGCGGTCGACTGGCGCAGCTTCAGCTCGGTCAGCTGGCCCTCGATCCACACCATCCCGAGCCGGTCGATGTACTTGGCGACCCGGGTGGCGACGGCCCGCACCGGCCAGGGGTTGTCGGGGGACTTGCCCTGTTCGGGTTCGGTCACGGGCGGGGCGAGCGAAGCGACGGGGTAATCATTGCGGGGTGAGCGAAGCGACGGGGTTGATCATTTGGCGGTCGCGCGAGTGATCCTGTTGGCCAGCAGCGTCTGGAACGGCGCGCGCGCCTTGGTGCTGCCCTCGTAGGCCAGCAGCGCATCCAGGTCGGCGACCCGCAGCTGCGGAAGTCGGGCGCGCAGTTGGGCCAGGGTCAGGGACTCGTAGTCCAGCTCGGCCACGATGCCCGGTGTGGACGGGCCCGGGCCGGCCGCCGCCGTCGGTTCGGGCACAGAGTCCGGCTCGCCGGTGGTGTAGAGCGCGAACCGGCCCTCGGTCAGGCGTTCCCCGTTGTGAGGAGCTCCGGCGTCGACCAGGTCGTCGGCGTCCTCGTCGAACGTCGCCCACTCGGGCTGCTCGTCCTTGGGGGGAAACAGCTGATCGAGCGTCTCGTCGCCCTTGATCACCAAACCGGCTACGTCCTGCTGCATCTTCATCACCAGCTGTGCCACCTGGCTGACGACGGTCATCGGGTACATCACGATGGTCTGCGGCAGCCGGCGAGTTTCCTCGAGGGCGGTCACCGCAGCGCCGACCAGCAGACGGACTCCATATGGTGCTGTTGCCATGGGTGCAAGAGTACGGCCGGTCCGTCGAGGGGTCCTGCAAGTGGTGGTAGCAGGCCGTGGGTAAGTACCCTGGGAACATGGCGCAGACGATCAACATGGGTATGCCGGGTGCTACCCGCTCGGTCGTCACGCCGGTCGACGGCAAACGGGTGCTGCTGGCCGAGCCGCGCGGGTACTGCGCAGGCGTCGACCGCGCGGTCGAGACGGTTGAGCGCGCACTGGAGAAGCACGGGGCGCCGGTGTACGTCCGGCACGAGATCGTCCACAACGTGCACGTCGTCGAGACGCTGGCCAAGGCGGGGGCCGTGTTCGTCGAGGAGACCAGCGAGGTTCCCGAAGGGGCCATCGTGGTGTTCTCCGCGCACGGCGTCGCACCGACGGTCCACGTGGAAGCGGCTGAACGCAACCTGCACACCATCGACGCCACCTGCCCGTTGGTCACCAAGGTCCACAACGAAGCCAAGCGGTTCGCCCGCGACGACTACGACATCCTCCTGGTCGGTCACGAGGGCCACGAAGAGGTCGTCGGCACGGCTGGCGAGGCGCCCGATCACGTGCAGCTGGTCGACGGTCCTTCTTCGGTCGACAAGGTCACCGTGCGTGACGAGAACAAGGTCATCTGGCTGTCGCAAACCACGTTGAGTGTCGACGAGACCATGGAGACCGTGAAGCGGCTGCGCGAGCGCTTCCCGAAGCTGCAGGATCCGCCCAGCGACGACATCTGCTACGCCACCCAGAACCGTCAGGTGGCGGTCAAGGCGATGGCGCCCGAGTGCGAGCTGGTCATCGTGGTGGGTTCGCGCAACTCGTCGAACTCGGTGCGGTTGGTCGAGGTAGCGCTCAACGCCGGTTCCGACGCCTCGTACCTGGTCGACTACGCCGAGGACATCGATCCGAAGTGGCTCGACGGCGTCATGACCGTCGGCGTGACCTCGGGGGCATCGGTACCGGAGGTCCTGGTGCGCGGCGTGCTGGAGCGGCTGGCCGAGTACGGCTACGGCACCGTGCAGCCGGTGACGACCGCCAACGAGACGCTGGTATTCACCCTGCCGCGTGAGATCAGGCCCAAGCGCTAGTCGTCGTACTCCCAGGAGTCGGGGGCCGCATGCCGGGATCGGCGCGGCCGGGTGCGCTGTTCCACCCGCGACTCGCCGTCATCGGCGCCCCGGTACCTCACGCGTGAGACCGGGTGATGCGTCCCGCTGCCGCCGTTGGTGCGGTTCGTCGGGGGAGGCTCGTACGCTTCGTAGTCCGCAGCGCGGGGCCGTCTCTGGGGTCGTTCTGGCCGCTCGTCGGGACGTTCGCGTCGTTGGGGGCGCTCGTACCGGTCGGGTCGTTCAGCCCGCTCAGCGGGGTTTCGCCGGTCCACCGGGGGCAGTGGCCGCCGGTCGCGCGGATCGCGATCCCGTGGTTCGCGCTGACGGGGCTCGCCGGCTCGGGGGCGTCGGCGCGGCTCGGCGGGTGGATCGACCGGTGGCGTGTTCCGTCGGCGCGGCCGGTTCGGCACCGGCTCGATGATCTCGGTCTCCGGTGGACGAGAATGACGCGAGCGTCTCGAGCCCGTACTCGCGGCGGCCCCGGACGACCGCTCTGAACCGGCCGCTGCACTCTTGGCGGACTTGCGCGGCGGGCGGGGCGGCGCCTCGTCCTCCGTGGCGCCGAATGCCGCCGCCGTCGAGGGCGCCCGACTCGCGCGAGCCGTCGCACTCCGCGTGCGGCGACGCGGCTTGGGGGGCGCGGCAGCCACGGTCGTGGTCTCGACCACATCCTCGGGCGCATCGAGCACCGTCTCCGCGTCCGTGGGTACGGCCCGCTTCGCCGCAGCCCCCAGGTACCACCTGACCATGCCGATGAGCAGCACGGTGGCCGTCGTGAAGAACATCAGCGGGAATCGCTCGATCAGCGGATAACCGCAGTTGATCAGCGTGTCCTTGATGCCGGTGAACGTGCTGCCGTGGAACACGAAGTAGGCGAACGGGACCGCGACGAAGAGAATGAGCGGTGGCTGGATCACTGCGGTGAAGATGCCGGACTGACGGACCGCCACGACCGCCGCAATACACCCGAGGACGTAGAACACCGTGAAGACGCCGCCGAGGGCGTTGTTTCCGGTCCCGGCGTCGTAGGCGACGCCGATCGCCGTAAGGGTGCTCGCCACGAGCGCCGCCCCCCACCAGGGGATTCCGGGGACAAGGGGCAGCGCCGATCGTAGGTCGGCGGCCACCGCCGACCGTCCGCGCAGTCGTGACACACGTCGACCGTACCGGCAATCGCGCGGAGAGCGCTGCCCGCGCGCGCGGGCGCGCCTCTCGCGGACGCCTAGACTATTCAATCCGTGGGCCTCAACCTCGGAATCGTCGGATTACCCAACGTCGGCAAGTCAACGCTGTTCAACGCTTTGACGCGCAATGACGTACTCGCCGCCAACTACCCGTTCGCCACCATCGAGCCGAACGAGGGTGTGGTCGCGCTGCCCGATCCGCGACTCGACAAGCTCGCCGAGATCTTCTCGTCGGAGAAGACCGTGCCCGCGCCGGTGACGTTCGTGGACATCGCGGGCATCGTCAAGGGGGCGTCGGAGGGGGCCGGGCTGGGGAACAAGTTCCTGGCCAACATTCGCGAATGCGACGCGATTTGTCAGGTGGTCCGCGTGTTCGCCGACGACGACGTCGTGCACGTCGACGGCAAGGTCGACCCGAAGTCCGATATCGAGGTCATCGAGACGGAGCTGATCCTCGCGGACTTGCAGACGCTGGAGAAGGCGGTACCGCGTCTGGAGAAGGAGGCGCGGAACAACAAGGACCGCAAGCCGATTCACGAGGCCGCGGTGGCGGCGCAGGAGACGCTCGACGCTGGCACGACACTGTTCGCGGCCGGTGCCGACGTCTCGTCGCTGCGTGAGCTGAACCTGATGACGACCAAGCCGTTCCTGTACGTCTTCAACGCCGATGAGTCGGTGCTCACCGATGAGGCGCGCAAGGCCGAGCTACGCGAGCTGGTGGCGCCGGCCGACGCCGTCTTCCTCGACGCCAAGATCGAGGCCGAGCTGCAGGAGCTCGACGACGAATCTGCCGCCGAGCTGCTCGAGTCCATCGGTCAGACCGAGAAGGGCCTGGATGCATTGGCGCGAGCGGGTTTTCACACCTTGAAGTTGCAGACCTACCTGACGGCCGGGCCCAAGGAGTCACGGGCGTGGACGATTCACCGCGGCGACACCGCTCCAAAGGCCGCTGGCGTCATCCACACCGACTTCGAGAAGGGCTTCATCAAGGCCGAGATCGTCTCCTTCGACGATCTGGTGGCGGCCGGCTCGATGGCGGCCGCCAAGTCGGCGGGCAAGGTGCGCATAGAGGGCAAGGACTACGTGATGGCCGACGGTGACGTGGTCGAGTTCAGGTTCAACGTCTAGCCGAGTTCCGGTTCAACGCTGGTGCTGGCCAACTGAGCGCCGGCGTTTCTTTGGGCGTCGGCGCGCGCCGCTATTGTGGGGAAATGGTGGCGGTCCGGCAATTCCAGGTCACGTTCGACTGCGCAGCACCCGAGCGCGTCGCTCGCTTCTGGTGTGAGGCGCTCGGCTACGTCGTACCCCCTCCGCCGGAGGGGTTCGCTGATTGGAACGACTTCGACCGCGCACTGCCCGCCGAAAAGCAGGGGGCCGCGTTCGCATGCGTCGACGCCGCAGGCGTCGGGCCGCGGCTATTCTTCCAGCGGG
>NZ_JBOGDD010000588.1:0-20473 GCF_050701675.1 Mycobacterium sp.
CACGTGAACGGGTCCATCGGTCACTGCATTCACGACGGCGCCGACGTCCGTGCTCAAGGTCGCGAGGTCGTAACCGCGTTGCGGGCTACCGCTTCGGCCGTGTCCCCGTAATTCCACGACGACCGTCCTACGCCCGAACTCCGGCAGCACTGCGGTGTAATCATCGGCGATGTCCGTCATGCCTGGCACGAAGACGATCGGCGCGCCGCGATCCCCACCGCCCGAGTCGAGGTAGTGAATGCGGGCGTCGTCGTTCTCGGTGAATCTCGAAATGGCCATGATTCGAAATCACGCCCCCAGCATCATCAGACCGCCGTCGACCGCGATCAACTGGCCGGTGATGAACCTCGCGCCACCGCCAGCCAGGAACACCAACACTGGCCCGAGGTCACGAGTGGGATCACCGAGCTTGCCACCCAGCGGGATCGTCGCGGCGATCTGCTGTTCGACGAGCGGCAGGAGGTCCGGCCCGAGGAAGTCCCGGAGGCGTTGCGCTCCTGGCGTTTCCACGGCGGGTGCCAAGGCGTTCACGGTGATGCCCCTGGCGGCCCAGGTCTTGGCGGCCGAGCGGGTCCACGAGGCGACGGCCGCCTTGGACGCGGCGTAGATCGCCGACATCGGACTGCCCATCACGCCCTCGCTCGAGCCGAAGTTGATGATCTGCCCACCGCCGTCGGCCATCGCCGCTGCGGCGGCCTGGTTGGTCAGGACGGTCGAGGTGAAGTTGGTGTCCAGCACGTGTCGGATGTCGTCGACTTGGATCTGACCGGGCACGCCGGGGTGCCAGAGGCCGGCCGCGTGGACCAGCACGTCGAGTCCGCCGAGGCCGGCCACGACGTCGCGGAGGGCCGCGTCGACCGAGTCCGGCTCGGTGGCGTCGCACTGCAGCCACTCGGCGCTCGAGTCCCCGGAAGGTGGAGTGCGGTGGTACGTCGCTGCCACCCTGGCGCCCGCTGCCGTGAGCACGGCGACCGCCGCGGCGCCGATGCCCGTCGCACCCCCGGTGACGAGAATGCGCTTGCCGTCGAGTTCTTCGGTCATGTCCGAGGACTCTACGACCCGTTACCGGATCGGCTCGTCACCCAGCACGGTCGTGCGCAACATCCAACGCGGAGAATCGGGATCGTAGGGCGCCGCACGATGGAGGACACCGTTGTTGTCCCAGATCACCGTGTCGCCGACCGACCAGTGATGGCGGTACACCAGACTGGGTTGGGTGGCCCGGTCGAGCAATTCGGCGAGCAGTGCTTGTCCTTCGTCGCGGTTCATGCCGACGACGTAGTGCGCAGATGCGCCAAGCACCAACGACTTGCGCCCACTGCGATGGGTCCACACGAGCGGATGTTCATGGGTGGGACGAGCCCGCCACCGCGCCACCAACTCTGGCGAGGGATCCGGGTTGATGCGGCTCTGCGACGCCTCGAGCGAGTGAACTACTCGCAGCGAGTCCAACCGCTCCTTCTCCTCATCACTGAACGCCTCGTAGGCGGCATAGGAATTGGCGAACTCCGTCTCGCCCCCGGTCCGGGCGACTTGGACCGCGCTGAGCACAGTCGCCTTCTGTGGGCACTCGTCACCGGTCGGCGTACAGCCGTCGATGTGCCAGTCGAAGGTGGCGCGCAGATATGCGGCCGAGGCATTCTTCGACTTGTCGAGCGTGATCGGGTAGATCCCCGACACCGGATGTTGGCCGTCCGCCGAGAAGTCCACCTCTCCGAGCCTGCGGCAGAACGCCACCTGCGCTTCGGGATCGAGGTGGAGGTTCGGGAAGACCAGGACGCCGTTGTCCTCAAGGGCGTCGAGTACTGCTGCACCCAGCAGATCGTCGTTCGCGAGTCGGTCCGGGTCGACGCCGACCACTTCGGCACCTACGGAATCGGTCAGCTTGTTCAACGTCAGCAGGCTCATCGCCGCTCGTCCTCTCTCATGGGGTTCTCGGTGGCATCACGGCACCGGCGCGCTGACGCGGTCGATGATCGCGTCGGCCGAGTCGGCGGGCTTCTGGGCACCGAAGACCTCAACGGCCATCGAGACCATGATCATCGAATACACCAGGTGCAGTAGGTTCAGCGCGTCGTCTGAGATGTCTTCGAGCGGGAACTTGTCGCAGTAGTCGATCGCATCCTCGAACCGTGGCGAGAACGCGTCGTAGAACTCGCGGATGTCGGGCATCGGGGTGGCCAGCCGCGCTTCCCATCGCTCCGCTTCAGTGGCCAGGCACCATTTCTCGGCGAACGGCTCGAACTCGGCAAAAGCGCTCGGCAGGAGGGAAGTCATCGTCACACCCCGGCCGGGCTGAGTTCGTCCTTGTACCGTTCGACCCAGTCCACCGACACCTTGTGGAGATGCCGAACGAGGATCTCCTGGTCGCTGATCGGGTATTGGTCGACGACGTCGTACTCAAGCGCTGCTTGAGTGCCGCCGAGCATGCCTGCGTCCTGAAGCGCGAACTCCTTGAGCACTACCGAGGCGACCTCGTGTTCGATGCGCTCGCGCACCGTGCGCGCAGGGTGAAAGGCGTTGTAGGCCTCGAACTCGTGGGTGTTGTGCGACGTCGGCCAGTAGCGGTACAGCAGATACCATCCGTGATAGATCAGGATCTCCAGATTCGGGAAGATCTGGAAATTGGTGATGCCCCAGGGCTCGATGCCACCTGGGTTCAGCCCGGCCGAGAAGTGCGTCTCCGGGGTGCGCCACGGGCCGACCAGGCCGCTGCGGGTGGCCCGTTCGACGGGATACATGTACTCGGGCGCGAGCAGCCAGCGTCTGGTGCCCGCCGTGGACACCAGGCGGTGCGGCCCGTCGAGCTGGAAGTGGCCGCATTCGAAGGTCTGGTCGGGCTGACGGACCGCGGTCGGAATCTGCTGCGAGTGCAGCGATGGCACGTGGTAGTACTCCTGGAACGCGTCGGCGAAGATCTTCCAGTTGCTGTTGTTGTGCGCTACGAAATCGTAACGCTCCGTCATCATCTCGAATGGATAGTCGTCCAGGGCGGTGACCATCGGACCCAGGAATTCGCGCAGCGTCTGGCGCGGCTCGTCATCGAAGTTGACGAAGATGAAGCCGTTCCAGACGTCGCAGTGCACTGGGCGTAGTCCGTAGCTGTCCTTGTCGATGTCGAAGAACTCGCCCTCCTGCTGCACGAAGGTCAGTGCACCCTCGAGGTCGTAGCGCCACGCGTGGTACTTGCAGGTGAACTGCCTGCAGACGCCCTTGGTCTCCTGGCGGGGAAAGTCGTTCCACACCAGCTTGTTACCGCGGTGTCTACAGATGTTGTGAAAGGCCCTGATGACCTGATCCTTGCCGCGGACCACGATGATCGAGGCGTTGGCAGCGTCGATCTCCTTGGTCAGGTAGCTGCCGACGCGCGGCACCTCCTCCACCCTGGCGACGTTGAGCCAGGCGCGTTTGAAGATGGCTTCGCGTTCGAGTTCGTAGAACTCCGGCGAGGTCGAGTCGCGGAAGGAGATGGGTCCCGTGCCCAACTCGGGATAGTGCTCAGTCCAACTTCCCTCGGCGGGTTTCGGCCAGCGCGCCATCTAATCCTCCTTTTCGTCGGTATGTTCGAACGGTCTTGTCACATCACGGATCCGCCGTTGACACCAAGCACCTGGCCGGTGATGAAGCCGGCCGCGTCGGAGCACAGGAACGCTGCCGCCGCGGCGATGTCGTCGCCGGTACCGAGGTGGCCGAGCGGGATGTTGCTCGCCATCGTCTCGTTGGATGGCAGGTTTCCGTCGGCCTGCGACTGGTGCTGCATGGGCGTCTCGATCCCCGACGGCGGGATGTTGTTGACGGTTATGCCGTGCGAGGCGTATTCGCGGGCCAGCGACTTCGTCAGCGATATCAACGCGCCCTTGGACGAGGCGTAGTGCGCCATCTTGGGCGACCCGCGCTGGGCGCTCGACGACGAGATCATCACGATGCGACCCCAGTTGGCCGCGATCATGTCGGGTAGCGCGGCCTGGCAGCAGTGGAACGTGCCGGTCAGGTTGACGTCGATGAGCCGGGCCCACGATTCCGGGGTGATGTCCAGGAACGGCGAGAAGTCCACCAACCCTGCGCTGGTGACAAGAATGCCAACCGGCCCGAGTTCGGAGCGAACCTTGGCGAACGCCTCCTCTACCGCAGGCCGATCGGTGACGTCCGCCGCCACCCCGAGCGCTTCGACGCCACCTGCGCGCAAGTTCTCCGCGACACGTTGCGCCGCATCGCCGTTGACGTCGAGGACGGCCACCCGGTGGCCGTCACGGCCGAGGGCGTGGCACGTCGACTCGCCCATGCCGGACGCGCCGCCGGTGACCACCGCCACCCGGCCCGTCCTCGTAATGTCGTGCACGGCACCCTCCCTAGTCATAGACGACCCGGACCTTCGGACTCGTCGGCACTGCCTGACAGGTCAGCACCCATCCGTCGGCCACCTCGTCGTCTTCCAATGCGTCGTTGTTGAACATCCGCGCGGTCCCGTCGACGACCCGTGCCATACAGGTTCCACACGAACCGACTTCACAAGAGGCGGGAGCCTTCAAGCCCGCCGTGCGGACGGTCTGCAGCAACGTGTTGCCGTCCCGGTACGGCGCGACGGTGGTGCGCCCGTCGAGCACGATGGTGACGTCCTCGGTGACGGTCGGGACGTCGTCGCCAACGGCGATCTCGGGGATCTGAAACCGTTCCAGGTGCGTGCGATCGGGCCGCACCCCTGCGGCCGACACCGCCGATTCCACGGTGTCCATGAAGGGCGCCGGTCCGCAGATGTAGAGATCGGCGTCGCCGGCCTCGCTGACGAACGACTCGATCTGCTCCGTTCGGACGACGCCGGCGTCTTCGTCGAGGTGGTGCTCGACGACGAGTCGATCGGGATGCGCCGCGACGAGCCGGTCCAGCTCATCGGCGAAAATCACCGAGCGTCGACTTCGATTGGCGTAGAACAGCCGAACTCGCCGTGGCGTGATCGTCAAGGCGGATCGGACCAGTGAGAACACCGGTGTGATGCCGCTCCCGCCCGCGAAGGCGACCAGGTCCCGGTCGGAGTCCCTCAGGACGAACCGGCCCTCAGGCGGGGCCGCGTCGATCTCGTGTCCCGGGGCGACGTGGTCGTTGAACCAGTTGGAGACCACGCCTGCGCGATCCCTCTTGACGGTGATGCGCAGGTCCTCGCCCAGCGCAGGCGAGGACGACATCGAGTAACACCGCAGGTACTCCTCGCCGCCCACCGCCACCCGGACCGTGAGGAACTGGCCTGCCTCATAGGCGAACTGCGGCGCCAGTGCGGACGGCACGTCGAACACCAACGACACGGCGTCGTCGGTCTCGTTGCGAACGTGCTTGATCCGAAGCGGCACGAAGCCGTCGGCGCTCAGCGTCTCGATCATCTCGAAGCGACTGTATCAAGTACTTGTCATTGGTATCAAGTGATTGATACCGGCGTCGGTGACAGACGCTCAGCTCTCGGAATGGTCGTCGAGCAGGGGATGGCCGGTGCCCTGTTCCACGACGCGCGCGAGAAGGGCGTGCAGCGTCTTCTGCTCGTCCGCGTCGAGCACGCCGAACACCTTGTTGTGTGCGGCTACTGCGTCGGCGTACACGGCCGCGGTGACGGCGCGCCCCTGATCGGTGAGGTACGCCCGCAGAATGCGGCCGTGGGCGGGATCGGGTTTGCGCTCAACCAGGCCACTGCGTTCCAGTGACGTCAGCGCGAGCTGCGCGCCCTGTGGGGTGATCAGCAGGCGGCGGGCGAGCTCGGCGCCGGACAGGCCGGGCTCGTCCGAAAGCTGACGCATCATGCCCAGCTGACCCGTGGTCACGCCGTGGCTGCTGATGGCGTCGTTGACGGTCCGCAATGAAAAGTAGAAGGCCTGCTTGAGAAGCCAGAGGATGTTGTCGGTGAGTTCCATGTTCGTCTCCCTGCGCAAGCGCGTCTGCGATGACGCTAACCCACCGACGCGCATGCGCGCGGCGGCCACGGACGCGCTGCCTGCTACGGCCGCTTGTAGATGCGGCCGTCCTTCATCACGAACCGCACGTCGAGAGTCGTGGTGATGTCACGGGACGGGTCACCGGGTACCGCGATGACGTCGGCGAGATACCCGGGTGCGAGCCGCCCGAGTTCGTCGTCCGCCTCGATGAGTTCGGCGCTGGTGATGGTCGCCGCCCGCAGCGCCTGCATCGGCGTCATACCGCGGTCGACCAACGCGCAGACTTCCTTGGCGTTCTGACCGTGGGGGATGGCGGGTGCGTCGGAACCACAGGCGATCTTGACGCCCGCCGCGATGGCCTTTGGCAGCATCGCCTGGGCGATCGGGAAGACCTCGGCCGCCTTCTTTCGCAGTTCGGGTGCGATCCGATCGACCGCCATCGACTCGGTGAGGTACGTCGTCGAGACCAGGAAGGTGCCGTGGTCGACCATCATCTGGATGGTGTCGTCCGAGGCCAGGAAACCGTGTTCGATGCAGTCGATGCCTGCCCTGATGCAGGCCCGGATGGCACTGTCGCCGACGGCATGTGCGGCAACGCGGACGCCGGCCCGGTGGGCCTCGTCGGCGATTGCCTCGAACTCGGCGTCCGAGTACTGCTGGGACCCTGGCGCGGTGCTGTGCGACATCACGCCGCCCGAGGCCGATACCTTGATGAGCTTTGCGCCGTGGCGGATTTGGTATCGCACACATGCTTGCACGTCGGGCACGCCGTTCGCGATACCCTCGGCCACGGACAGCGGCATGATGCCGGGGGCTAGTCGCTGGAACACCGTGGGATCGAGGTGCCCACCGTAGGGCGTCACCGCGTGTCCGGCCGGGTAGATCCGCGGACCCTCGTGCCAGCCGTTCTCGATGGCCCGCTGCAGCGCCACGTCAAGCAGGTAGCCGCCGGTCTTGACCATCAGGCCGAGGTTGCGCACGGTGGTGAAGCCCGCCACGAGGGTCGTGCGGGCGTTCACCGCTGCGCGCAACGTGCGGTAGGCGGGGTCGTCCTGGACGCCGTGCATCGGTGACGGCAGTCCATCCGGCCCGCCGGGTCCACCGATGAGCAGGTTGAGCTCCATGTCCATCAGGCCGGGGAGCAGGGTGACGTCGCCGAGATCGATCTCGACACCCGAGTCGGGCGGCGGCTCAGTCGGATTCACCGCGGTGATGCGGTTTCCCTCCACGACGATGACCGCGGGGGAGCGCACCTCGCCTGCCGCGACGTCGGCCCAGCGGGCGGCTCGCAGGACGATCACGTCGTCGGTCACGGGACCGGTTCGGAGAGGCAGTCCATGGAGGTCGCACCAGAGTCGGGGACGCGGGCCTGCTTCCAGCATTCGACGGGGAAGGACACCATGATCATCGAGTACAGCAGGTGCATCAGATTGAGGACGTCTTCGGGCATGTCGTCGAGAGAGAACTTGTCACAGAACGAAATTGCGTCCTCGGCGATCGCGGTGACCGCGTCGTAGAACGCCTGCATCTCGAGCATCGAGCTGTTCAGCCGCTTGGCGTAGCGCTCCCGTTCGCTCGGCAGGCACCAATCCGAGAAGCGCTCCAGGTCGGCGAATTCACTTGGCAGCATGGCGGTCACGGTGTCACACCCCCGCCGTTTTGCGCTGGTAGTCGTCGATCCAGGCGGCGGTCTCGTTGTGCAGGTGGCGCAGGAGGACCTCTTGGTCGCAGTACACGAATTCCGTGACGGCGCGGGACTCGACCATCGTCTGCGTCGCCTCCAACGTATTCGCGTCCTGCAGGCCGTATTCCTTGAAGGACACCGCAGCCAGTTCCTGCGCGATCCGCTCCCTGGGGGTCCGCGGCTGAGGAAAGTGGAGGGTGCCCTCGAAGACGTGGCTGTTGTACGACGTCGGCCAGTAGTGATAGGTGAGGTACCAACCTTGACCCCAGAACAGGATGACGAAGTTCGGGAACAGCTGAAACGAATCGAGCCCCCATGGGCGGCACTTCGCCGGGTTGATGCCGACCGGCATTTCGCCGATGTCGGGGCTGTCCCACGGCCCGAACAGGCCGCTCTGGCAGATGTCCTCCATGGGCTTTCGCATGTCGGCGTCCATCTCCCACGCACGAATCCCCGACGTGCTCACCAAGCGGTGGGGACCGTCGATGCGGTAGTGCGGCGCCTCGAAACCGGCCTCGGCGGCGGCCTTCGAGAACTTCGTCGGCGACTGGTTCGCATGCAGTATCGGTGCGTGATAAAACTCCTGGAACGCGTCCATGTACAGCTTCCAGTTCGCGTTCACCTCGGAGCGGTAGTGAAATCGTGACGTCATCTTCCCGAACGGATAGCCCGCCAGGTCGGTGATCATCGGGCCAAGGAATTCCGTCAGCGATTGCTCGGGAACCTTGGCGAAGTTGACGAAGATGAAGCCTTCCCAGAGCTCGCAGTGCACGGGCACCAGGCCGTAGTCGTTCTTGTCAAGGTCGAAGAACTCACCTTCCTGCTGGACGAAGGTGAGATTGCCGTCCAGGTCGTAGCGCCACGCGTGGTACTTGCAGGTGAACTGCCGACACGTGCCGCTGGTCTCTTCCAGTGGCATGTCGTTCCACACCAGCTTGTTGCCGCGGTGTCTGCAGATGTTGTGGAACGCGTTGACCCGTCCGTCCTTGGTGCGCACCAGTATGATCGACGTGTTGGCGACCTTCAGCTCCTTGGTGAAGTAGCTTCCGGTGCGCGGAAGTTGCTCGACGCGGCCGACATTGAGCCAGGCGCGCTTGAAGATCGCCGCCCGCTCGAGCTCGTAGACCTCGGGTGAGATGGAGTCCTCGTAGGACACCGGTCCGGTTCCGAGGTGCGGGTAGTGCTCCGTCCAACTACCTTCGGCCGGCTTGGGAAAACGAGCCATGGCTGCTCCTGTCGAATCGGCGGTCGGCGTCGACGTGCGCTCCACGAGTTCGGCACACTTCGGGGACCTCGCTGCGCCGACCGTATATGCTCGGCGTCGCAATCACAAGTAGTTGATATTGCCGTTTTGCGCGTCACGCAGAGGAGGTCTGGATGCACCGCGAAGATGCTCTGTTCATCGGTGGGACGTGGTCCGCGCCGAGCACCGATGGTGTCATCGAGGTGACCTCGCCACATTCCGAGAACGTGGTGGCGCGCGTCGCCGCAGCGTCGACCGCCGACGTCGACGCGGCAGTCGCGGCGGCACGGTCGGCATTCGACACGGGCCCGTGGCCGCGCCTGGCCGTATCCGAGCGGGTCGACGCCGTGCGCCGCCTGGTGAAGGTCTACGGCGAGCGCAAAGGTGAGATGGCCCAGGCGATCAGCACCGAGCTGGGCGCCCCCATCACGTTTGCTCAGCGCGCTCAGGTGGGCCTGCCCCTGATGATGATGAACGCCTTTTGCGACGTCGCCGAGAACTATCCGTGGCAGGAGACGCGGGCCGGCTTCTTCGGTGCCAACCTCCACATCCGCCGGGAACCCGTCGGCGTCGTGGCCGCCATCGTGCCGTGGAACATGCCGCAGTTCCTCATCGCCACCAAGCTGGTGCCCGCGCTGTTGGCCGGCTGCGCCGTCGTGCTCAAACCGGCTCCCGAAACCCCTCTCGACGCCCTGTTGCTCGCAGAGATGCTGGACGGGGTCGGCCTTCCCGCGGGTGTGGTCAGCGTGCTGCCCGGTGACGCGACGGTCGGTGAGTACCTGGTCGGTCATCCTGGGGTCGACAAGGTGTCGTTCACCGGTTCGACAGCGGCGGGTCGACGTGTCGCCGCGTCGTGCGGCGCCGATCTGAAACGGGTCAGCCTGGAACTCGGCGGCAAGTCCGCCGCCATCCTCCTCGACGATGCGGACCCGGCGACGGCCGCGGCAGGCATCCGCTCCGCGAGCCTCTCCAACAGTGGCCAGATCTGCAATGCCCTCACGCGAATTCTTGTTCCCGCCAGTCGATCTGCCGATTTCGTCGACGCGCTGGCAGCCGAGATGTCCGCCATGGTCGTCGGCGATCCGGCCGACTCCGCGACACAGGTCGGCCCGCTGGTCACCCAGCGTCAACAGCGTCGGGTGCGTGACCACATCCACGCCGGTGAGCGGGAAGGCGCCCGGTTGGTGCTCGGCGGGGCCGACATGCCCGACGGCCTCGAGCACGGCTGGTACGTACGGCCCACGCTGTTCAGCGATGCCGACAATGACATGGGCATCGCGCGCGAAGAGATCTTCGGGCCCGTGCTGACCGTCATCGCCTACGACGACGAAGAGGACGCGGTCCGCATCGCCAACGACTCGGACTACGGACTCGCCGGGTCGGTGTGGACCGACGACAGCGCCCGCGGCCTGGCCGTCGCGGCTCGGATCCGCACTGGAACCTTCGGCGTCAACCAGGGTTACACGATGGACCCGTTCGCACCGTTCGGTGGAGTGAAGGGCAGCGGTTACGGCCGAGAGCTGGGCCGCGAGGGGTTCGACGGTTACACCGATCTCAAGTCGATCGCCGTGGCCGGGCAGCAAGTGCGGTGAACACGGATGACTGAGCCGCAACGTCTTTCACCGGTCCCGTTCGAGCAGTGGGACGACGACGCCAAAGAGGCTCTGCCTGTCTTCATCCGCCGACCGGAGCTGTACGTCGGGCCTGATGCCCGACCGATGCCCAAGGTCCTGGGCGTGCTCGCCCACCACGTGCCGCTCGGTCAGGGGTGGCTGGCATTCAACGACGTGCTGGCCAAGAACGCCACCGTCGACGTCCGCCTGCGCGAGCTGATCATCCTTCGCGTCGCGTGGCTGACCCGGTCGGCCTACGAATGGAGCCAGCACACGCGGATCGGCCGGCAGGCGGGGCTCAGCACCGATCAGCTGTATGCGATCCCGGACGGACCGGGCGCCGATGTCTGGTCACCCATCGAGCGATCCGTGCTGGCCGCGACCGATCAACTCATCGAACGTCAGGTGGTCGACGACGAGACCTGGGCTCGGCTCGCGGGGCACTTCGACCGCGCGCAGCTGCTGGAGGTGCTGTTCACCGCGGGCACCTACGTCTGTTTCGCAATGGTGTGCAACTCGGCGGGCCTGCTGCCCGACCCGCCGACCGAACTCATCGATGCGCCTGAGTTGCCGAGCGCACCAACTTGACTCAGAGTTCAGAGCAGAGGGATGCGAGGAAGTCCAGCGTTCGCCGTCGTGATGCGTCGCGGGCCATGGTGTCGTCCCCGAGTGGGACCACCCGCGTAGCCAGATCGGTGACACCTGCATCGCGGTAGCGGCGCAATCTGCCGCTGATCGCGGCTTCGTCGCCCGCGGCCATCGTGTCACCGACGTCCTCGGCGTCCCCGTGTTCGAGCAGTCGGACGTAGTTGGGGGAGAAGTCCGCGTGCCCGAGGACCTCGCTTGCCTGCGCGCGGGCGTCGTCGACGTCCCGCTCCGAGCAGAGGGCCACGGGGACGCCTGCCACGATGCGCGGTACCGGTCGCCCAACGGCACTGGCTGCAGCCGTGATTCGCGGCACGACGTGTTCGCCGATAGCGCGCTCGTCGGCCATCCAGAGGAGGGTTCCCGAGGTGTGCTCACCCGCGATGCGCAACATCGCTGGTCCGAGCGCGGCGAGCAGGATGGGCACCGAGCCGGGATCGGCGACGTCCATCGGGCTATGCACGCGATAGGTGTCGTTCTCGACGTCGACCGGTCCCGGGTCGGTGAAGGCGGCGTTCATGACATCGAGGTAGTCGCGCACCAAGTGGGCCGGGCGGTCGTACGGCAGGCCGAGTTGCCCGTCGATGATCCAGTGGTGCGACGGACCAACGCCGAGCGTGAACCGGCCCGAGCAGGCCGCCCCCGTGGTGAGCGCCTGCTGTGCGAGCGCGATGGGGTGCCGCGTTTGAAGTGGCACGATGGCGGTGCCGATTTCGATGCGCGTCGTGGCCTGCCCGGCGAGCGCGACCGCGGTCATCGCATCCAGGTAGCCGGGAACCTGCGGAATCCAGAAGGAGGCGAAGCCGGCATCCTCGGCGGCCACGGCATCGGCGATGAGCCCGGCCAACCGATCGGCGCGGGAGCGCACCTTGTCGGAGCCGACCATCAAGCCGACGCTCATCGCGCCCACTCGTCATGGCACATATCGGTCCCATTCGTGGGGGACGACCGGGTGAAACGGTGCGGCGAAGAGGGGCTCGATACCCGTTGCGCCCCAACGACCTTCGAGAACGGGCCGCAACCGCGCCGCGGTGTCGACAGGGTCGTCGTCGAGGAAGCAGTAGGTGAGTTGCTGGCCCGCCTGCGCGGACGCGAGTCGCGGGTCGACGTCGAGTGCCGTCGTTGACCACACCCCGGCGACACCGTCGATCCCGACCAGATCTGCTGCCGACGCCTCGCGATCCTCCAGCAGCAGATAGCACCCGCGGATCGGCCACCACGGCAGGACGTCGGAGCCCACCTTCACTCGCGGCGCCGCGACTTTGTCGCGCACTCCGTACACGCCACGCTCGACGTGAGGCAGTAGGGGCAGCTTGCGCCCTGCCGCCCCCAGCGCCTTGGACAGCGCCAGGAACCCGTCCATGCCCCCGACGTCGGAGAAGAAGTACGACATCACGTGGTCGACCGCATCGAAGCGGTCGTGGGTCGCCGCCCTGGCCGCCCGGCAAGCAGGAGTCGACACCAGGCGCAACGACGCCCGAACCGCGCTCAAGCGGTGTTGCTCGGGCCGATGATCGAGCGTGTGCCACTGCAGGTATTCGGCGTCGGTACCCTCGGGGTGGCGCGTCGCCATCGAAACGAACACCGTGGTGATGTCGCCGTTTCCATTGCCGACGACGTCGGAGACCTCGTCCGACGGCATCCCTGGAAGCAGCATCAGCGTCGGACTTCCGTGGTGGCCGGAAGCTCGATCTCGGGATGGCGGGCTTCGACCATCTTCCGAAAGCCTTCGCGCCATGGCACTTTCGTCCGTCCGAGTAGCTGGTGCATGTACGTCACGTCCGGCCACAGCGGGGTATGCGCGTCGGGCGTGTAGTTGAAGATCGGCTCGACCCCGACGAGTTCGCCGAGATAGGTGCAGTAGTCCTCGATGCTGACCGTCTCACTGCCTGCCCAGTTGACGACGACCGGCGGGGTCGCGGCGACCTCCATGGCGCGGATGCCGAACTCGACGTAGTCGTCCTCGTAGATCGGGTTGTAGTTGTTCGGCCGGTCGGGATGAAGCCGGATCGGCTTGCGCGCGAGAATCATCTCCAGCCGATCGGCGGGCGCACCACCCTCCGGCCCGTAGGTGGAGCAGATCCTGATGATGGTCAGCGGGATCTCGTACTTCTTCGCAATCCACGTGCAGACGGCTTCGGCGGCCACCTTGGAGAAGCTGTAATTCGGGCGCAGCGGCACCCCCGGCGGGTCTGCTTCGGTCAGCGGTCGTTGCCCCTGGTAGCCGTAGATCGACCCCGTCGAGCAGAACACGAATCCCTTCGCGGCGCGGCAGTGATGGAGCAGTTCACCGGAGTTCTGCGCGTTCGTCTCCACGCAGCGAGTCCAGTCGTCGGCGCCGGTGTCGACCGCGGCATGAAAGACGTACGTGAAATCCTCTGGGAGCGCCGAGAAGTCACCGGTGCTGACGTCGAGTGCAATCGGGGTGATGCCCGCGTCGGTCAGCCTCTGCTCGTCGCCTGGGCGCTGCAGTCGGGCCACACCCCAGACCTCGTTGCGCGGTGCCAGCGCCCGTGCGATGGGAAAGGCGATCTTTCCCGTGGCGCCGGTGATGAGGATCTTCTCTCCGTCGAGCACTCGTGCTCCTCCGCTTGCCAACCGTCTCCACGGTCTCTGCGCACCAGTGAATATCAATACCTTGATATCTTCAAGTAGGCGGCCTCCTCGACGGGGGCGCCACCGCCGAGCGAGGAGTGCCGTGCAGCTCACCTTCGATGCCGACGTCGAGGACTTCCGCGCCGAGTTCGTCGCGTTCCTCGACGAGCACCTCCCGACCGAGGCTGAAGCTGCGGAGCGATCTCGCTCGACGTCGCACGTGCCCGAGTGGGCCAGGCGGTGGCAGCGCCTGCAGTTCGACCACGGCTGGTTGCTGCCGGGCAACCCACCCGAGTACGGCGGCCGCAACGCGGGCATCCTCCAGCAGTACGTGCACCGCGAGGAACTCTCGCGCAGGCGGCTGTACCACTCGTTCAATCCTCAGGGTGTCGGGATCATCGCGGCGTCGCTGCTGACATTCGGGACACCGCAACAGAAGCAGCGGTGGGCGGTGCCACTCCTGCGAGCGGAGCTGACCGCATCGCTTGGCATGAGCGAACCCGGGGCGGGCTCCGATCTCGCGGGCCTGCGCACGCAGGCGATTCTCGACGGTGATCACTTCCTGGTGAACGGGCAGAAGGTGTGGACTTCAGGCGCTCACGACGCCGACGTCATTCTCGCGTTCGTCCGCACCGACGCCGGTGCCAAGCACACGGGCATCAGCGTGCTGCTGATTCCGACCGACATCCCCGGCGTGCAGTGCAGGCCGTTCGCCGCGGTCTACGACCGCGAGCACCTCGACTTCAACGAGGTGTTCCTGACTGACGTTCGGGTGCCCGCCGAGAATCTGGTCGGCCCGCTCAACGGTGGTTGGAAGGTGGCGAACGGGTCGCTGGGCCACGAACGAACGCTGATGTGGACGAGTTTCGCCAACCGGTTGAAGGATCTCCTCGAGGGCTTCCGCCCGGTCGGGGCGCTCGACCGCGACCGCTACGCGACGATCGCGATGGATTACCAGGCGCTGCGGCTGCAGGGATCGGCGGCCCTGGCACGGGCCGCCCGCGGCGAGGACGACGCCTCGGCGGTGTCGGTGCTCAAGGTGCTGGGTTCCGAAGCCGAACAAAACGCGGCCAGACATGCTCTCGACGCCGCAGGAGCGGACGGCCTGATGGACCCCGCGTTCACCGCCGCGATCAATCCGTATCGTCCAGACTTGTTCGCCGCCAGCTGGTTTGCGCGTTACATCGGCACCTATGCGGGCACGATTGCGGGCGGCACCTCGGAGATTCAGCGCAACATCATCGCCCAACGGGTACTGGGCCTGCCTCGAAGTTGAGGTGGGCGGGCCGGATCCCTCGCCTAAGCGCTTCGTACAGTTCCTCGCTGCGAGAATGCAGCTCTCATGATTTGCAAATGCCAGTATCGTCGGCCCGTGGAGTTTGAGCGCAAGACGGTTGTCGTGGATGGACTCGTCACCGGGTACCTCGAGGCAGGCGAGGGCGATCCCGTCGTGCTGCTGCACGGCGGTGAGTTCGGCGCCAGCGCGGAACTGGGTTGGGAACACACCATCGGCGCTCTCGCGACGCACCATCGCGTACTGGCTCCCGACATGCTGGGTTACGGCGATTCCGCGAAGGTCCTCGACTTCGTCGACGGTCGCGGCATGCGGATTCGGCACGTCGCCCGGTTCTGCGACGTGCTGGAGGTTGGTGCCGCCCACTTCGTCGGCAACTCGATGGGGGCGATCAACCTTCTCGTCGACGCCACCTCCGAAGCGCCCGTACTGCCGGTGCGGACGCTCACGCTGATCTGCGGCGGCGGCGAGATCCAGCGCAACGAGCACGCCGATGCGCTGTATGACTACGACGCCAGCGTCGAGGGCATGCGCCGGATCGTGACGGCGCTGTTCTTCGACCAGGCCTACGCCGCGGACGAGCAGTACGTGCGGCGCCGCCACGAGTCGAGTACCGCGCCCGGCGCCTGGGAGGCGATCGCGGCGGCGCGCTTCCGCAGGCCTGGGGCGACGCCCCCAGCGAGTCCGCCGACCGCCCGCGCCTACGACCGCATCACGGTGCCGACGCTCGTGGTCGAGGGTGCAGGCGACAAGCTGTTGCCCCGCGGTTGGGCCGCCGACATCGCGGGCAGGATCGAACACGCACGCTCAGCGGTGGTCGACGGTGCGGGCCACTGCCCGCAGCTCGAACGGCCCGACGCGCTGAACGCGTTGCTTCTCGAATTTCTCGAAGGGAGTTCTGCGCTATGACGAACGAGTTGGACGGCAAGGTGGCGATCGTCACCGGCGGGGCGGCGGGGATCGGCAGAGGCGTCGTCGAGAGGTTTCTCGCCGAGGGCGCCAAGGTGGTGATCGCCGACGTGCAAACCGAACTCGGCGAGGCCCTGGCCGACGAAGCGGGCGGCGACGCGGTCTTCCGCCACGCAGACGTCGGCGATCAGGCCCAGGTCGGTCGACTCGTCGACTTCGCGGTCGAGACGTTCGGGGGACTGCACGTGATGGTCAACAACGCTGGCATCTCGAGCCCCCTGCGGCGCGGGCTCTTCGAGGAGGATCTCGAGGAGTTCGACAAGGTCATGCGCGTAAACGTGCTCGGCGTGATGGCGGGTACCAGGGACGCGGCCAGGCACATGGCCTCGGCGGGCGGT
Organism: Mycobacterium sp.; assembly: GCF_050701675.1. Classification (GTDB taxonomy): domain Bacteria; phylum Actinomycetota; class Actinomycetes; order Mycobacteriales; family Mycobacteriaceae; genus Mycobacterium. Next base: position 16,297 of record NZ_JBOGDD010000588.1, read on the forward strand.
GGGTCGATCATCAACATGTCCTCGATCGGCGGCATCCAGGCGGGTGGCGGGGTGTCGACTTACCGAGCGTCCAAGGCCGCGGTCATCCACTTCACCAAGTCGGCGGCAATCGAGCTGGCGCAGTACGAGATTCGGGTGAACTGCATCGCTCCTGGCAACATCCCCACGCAGATTCTGAAGAAGTCGGCGACGGGCGAGGATCGAGATCGGCTCGAGGCCTTCGAGGCCAGGATTCGACAGCAGATGCGCGACGACCGGCCGCTGAAGCAAGAGGGCACGGCGAACGACGTCGCCGAGGCGGTCCTGTACTACGCAACGGACCGCTCGCGCTACGTCACCGGCACGGTGTTGCCGGTCGACGGCGGCACTGTGGCAGGCAAGGTGATGCCGCCGCGCAAGCCACGGGCCTGACCCACCCCCTCGGCGAAATAGCATTCCCTGTCGTCAAGACGTCCGTTCAACGACAGGGAATGCTATTTCGCCGGCCGAGATCGGACGGCGTCGAGCCGTTTTAAATCAATCGCTTGACTTAATTGACTGATCCGCGTTGACTGAGCAGGTGACCGCAGCCAGACCCCTGCGGACCGAGCGGGCCAGCACCACCCGCGAGGCCATCCTTACCGCAGCCGAACGCCTCTACGCCGAGCACGGCGTGTTCGCCGTCTCCAACCGACAGGTCAGCGAGGCCGCCGGACAGGGCAACAATGCCGCGGTCGGCTATCACTTCGGCACCAAGACCGATCTGGTCAGGGCCATCGAGCAGCGCCACCGCGAGCCGATCGAAGAGCTCAGGGAGAGCATGGTCGCGACGACGGCGGACTCAACCGAGATGCGGGACTGGGTCGGCTGCCTGGTGCGCCCACTGACCGAACACCTTGCCGTACTGGGAAACCCGACCTGGTATGCGCGTTTCGCCGCCCAGGCGATGACCGACCCCGCGTACCACGGGATGGTGGTGCGGGATGCCCTGAGCTCACCCTCGCTCGTCCAGGTCGTCGACGGCATCAACCGGTGTCTGCCCGACCTGCCGCTCGACGTCCGCTTCGAACGCAACATCATGGCCAGAAACCTGTTGATGCACAGCTGTGCCGACCGAGAACGTGCCCTCGCAAAGGGAGCGACCGTGGCCCGAACGTCGTGGCAGGCGGCCGGTTCGGGACTCATCGACGCCATCGTGGGCCTCTGGCTGGCGCCCGTCACCCCCGAGGACGCTCCGTCATGAGGGTGACCGTCGACCAGGACAAGTGCGTCTCGTCCGGTCAGTGCGTCCTCAACGCGAGCGACGTCTTCGACCAACGCGACGACGACGGCGTCGTCGTCCTCCTCGTCCGCAATCCCGGCCCCGACTCAGCCGAAGAGACCCGCAAGGCCGCCGCGGCCTGTCCAGCCCTTGCCATCGACATCGAGGAATGACGGAGAACCATGTCTGACACGCTGGCCGCCGAACACGTTTCGGCCGACGTCCCCGACTACCCCGTGGAGCGGTCAGCGCGGTGCCCGTTCGCGCCGCCGCCCGAGCTGCTCGAGGTGGGTACGGTCAAACCCCTTTCCCGCGTACGAATCTGGGACGGCAGCACGCCCTGGCTGATCACGGGACACGCCGTGGCGCGTGAACTGTTCGCCGACCCTCGCGTCAGCGTCGACGACCGCCGGTCCGGCTTCCCCCACTGGAACGAGATGATGGTCTCGACGGTCAACAAGCGGCCGCGCTCGGTGTTCACCTCCGACGCCGAGGAACACACCCGGTTCCGCCGGATGCTGTCGAAGCCCTTCACCTTCAAGCGGGTGGAGGGTCTGCGGCCCACGATTCAGCAGGTCACCGACGAACACATCGACACGATCCTGGCAGGACCGAGCCCCGCCGACGTCGTCACGGCCCTGGCCCTGCCGGTCCCGACGCTGGTGATCAGTGAAATGCTCGGCGTCCCATACGAAGACCACGAGTTCTTCCAGCACCACGCCAACGTCGGCCTCGACCGGTACGCCAAGGCCGAGGACACCATGACCAAGGGCATGAGTCTCTCCAAATACCTCTGCGACCTCGTCGAGGCCAAGATGGCGAATCCGGCCGAGGATGCCGTCTCCGACCTCGCCGAGCGGGTCACCGCAGGCGAGATCGACGTCAAGGAGGCCGCCCAACTCGGGACCGGGCTGCTCATCGCGGGACACGAGACGACCGCCAACATGATCGGCATCGGCGTGCTGGCACTGCTCGAGAACCCCGAACAGGCCAAGCTGCTCAGTGAATCCGACGATCCCAAGTTCATCGCCAACGCTGTCGAAGAGTTGATGCGGTACCTCTCCATCATCCAGAACGGACAACGCAGGGTCGCGACGGATGACATCGAGATCGCCGGAGAGACCATCCGCGGCGGCGAGGGCATCATCATCGACCTCGCACCGGCGAACTGGGACGCCACCGCGTACCCGGAACCGGACCGTCTCGACCTGACCCGCGACGCCTCCCAGCAGCTCGGCTTCGGCTACGGCAGGCACCAGTGCGTCGGGCAGCAACTGGCTCGCGCCGAGCTGCAGATCGTCTTCCACACGCTGTTCCGCCGCATCCCCACGCTCCGCCTCGCGGTGCCGCTCGACGAGGTCCCCTTCAAGAACGACCGTCTCGCATACGGCGTCTACGAACTTCCGGTTACCTGGTAGTCACCGAACAGCCCTGCAGCACAGCCCGATTGGAGTGTCAACGATGTCTACCCCAACTACCACCCTCTATCCCGCCGAAGGTTGGGGGGCACCCAAGAATCGCCACGGACACTCCGACGGCACCGTTGTCGGGCTGCCCGTTGGCACCGAGATCTTCTCGGCGGACAACCACATCTCGGTCGCCGACGACATCTTCTACGAGCGCTTCCCCGAGGAACTCAAGGGTGCGGCGCCCCGCATCTGGTACGAGGACGGCGCCTACATGGTGGGCATGAAGGGCAAGGCCTGGACGGGCGGCGACTTCGGCCGTGTCCTGATGCAGTACGACGACATGGCCGGGGCGGCGTCGAACGACATCGAGGCCCGCATCCGCGAACTCGCCGAGGACGGCATCGACAAGGAACTGGCCTTCCCCAACGCCGTGCTTGCGCTGTTCCACTACCCGGACAAGGCGTTGCGCGAGCGCGTGTTCCGCATCTACAACGAGTACATGGCGGAGCTGCAGGAGCGGTCAGGAGGTCACTTCTACGGGGTCGGTCTGATCAACTGGTGGGATCCCAAGGGCACGCGCAGCACACTCGCGGAGCTGAAGTCGTTGGGACTCAAGACGTTCCTGCTGCCACTGAATCCGGGCAAGGACGACGACGGCAACATCTACGACTACGGCAGCACCGCACTCGACGCGGTGTGGGACGAGATCGAGGAAGCCGGCCTGCCGGTCGCCCACCACATCGGCGAGACCCCGCCAAAGACGCCGTGCGAGAACAACAGCGTCGTCGTCGGCATGATGGTCAACGTCGACTCGTTCCGCGAGCAGTTCGCCAAGTACGTCTTCTCCGGCATTCTGGACCGGCACCCGAAACTGCAGATCGGCTGGTTCGAGGGCGGGATCGCCTGGGTCCCGACCGCCTTGCAGGACGCCGAGCACATGCTGGCTTCCTACCGTCACATGTTCAACCACGAGCTCTCCCACGAGGTCCGGCACTACTGGGACAACCACATGAGCGCATCGTTCATGGTGGATCCGCTCGGACTGCAGCTGATCGACCACATCGGCGTGGACAGGGTGATGTGGTCGTCGGACTATCCGCACAACGAGAGCACGTTCGGATATTCGGAGAAGTCCCTGGCGACGGTCGTCGAGGCCGTCGGTGCGGAGAACGCCGTGAAGATCACTAGCGCGAACATCAAGAAGTTCCTCGGTATCTCATGACCACATTCGCGACCTCGGGCGCGGCTGCCCTCGACATACCAGACCTGCCCGATCGCGGCCGGATGTACCGCGAGATCGGTGCGCGCCTGCGCTCGGCGATGAAGGACAAGGGCGTCGACGCGCTCGTCCTGCTCGGCAACGGCAACGTCGTGTACGCGACGGGCTCGAGCTGGCCGCTGCTGGACGCGGGCCTCTCGCACGTGGAACGGCCGATCACGATCGTGCTGGCCGACGACGAGCACCCGCATCTGTACATGCCGTTCCGTGAGGGGGCGGTGTCGGAGTCGCAGCTGCCCGCCGATCACG
>NZ_JBOGDD010000589.1:0-7442 GCF_050701675.1 Mycobacterium sp.
GTGTCGAGCACGTCCGCCACTCCCCCCGTCGCTCCGCTCGCCCCGCCCGCGGTGGGGCCCGTCAGTTGCAGGTCACCTTGATCTCGAACTTCTTCGTGATCATCCCCGCCATCGGGTTCGCCATGTCGGCGCCCTGCGCTTCACCGGTGATCGTGTAGGTGCTGCCGTCGACGGCGACGTCCGCGGAACCGGAGTTCATGCCGCCCATCTGGGCAACGGCGAGGGCACTGCCGTCGACGACCAGGCCCAGCGACTCGACCGTCGGAGTAGCCCCGTCGGTCATCACGACGGCGACGCCCTGCTGGCCGCCGACCGCGCCGCTGGCCACGTTGATCTTGCCGTCGGCCTTGACGCACGTCACCGAGTTGAGATCCAGCCCCGCCAGATCCTGGCCCTCCACCTTGACCTCGCTGTTGCCGCTGGTGCTGACCTGGGTGCTGCTGTCTCCACCCGCGGCTGGTGTGCTGGCCTCTGGCGCCGAACCCTTGTCGTCCGAGCAGCCGACCAGAACCAGTGCCGCCGCTGCCATGCCGATGCCCGCAGTCACGATGCTCTTCATCGGAATTTCCCTTCGTTTCGCTCCGCCCCGATGGCGTCGTCGTGAGGCAAGTACACGAGGCCCGAATCGCTACCGATCCCAACAATTGCCGGGAGTACGGTGAGAACGTGTCCGATGCAGCCGAGCCCGAGGAGATCGTCGACGCGGAGATCGTTCCGGCCGACGCGCCGACCCCGCCCGAGCAGCTCCCCGTGATACCCGCCGACACCGGCTACACCCCCGACGGAGTGCCGACCTTCGAGTCGGTGCGGGAGAAGATCGAGACCAGGTACGGCACTGCGATCGGTTCGTCGGAACTGGCGTCGGAGACCGCCGAGGGGCGCCAGGTCGAGGAGCAGTACGAGGCTCGGCAGCGCGCCGCCCACGACCGGCTCGAGGAGATTCGGGCGTCGATGCGCGACGAGCCAGGCCCCGAGCCCGGGCAAGCCTGAGCGGTGCGCTCCTTCACCGTCGCGGAGCGGCGGACGCGGCTGGCGCGCCGCCACCTCCTGGCTGAACGCACCGAGGCGGGCGTCGCGGACGTCGCGGGGCAGTTCGTCGGCCTTCATGCCACCGATCCCGCGACGCCCTATCTGTCGCTGTGGGCGCGCATCGCCGGCTTCAGCCTCACCGACCTCGACACCGCGCTCTACGAAGACAGATCCGTGGTCAAGCATCTCGCCATGCGGCGCACGCTCTGGGTGCTCGATGCCGACGACCTTCCTGCCGTGCAGTCCGCGGCCAGCGACCGCGTCGCCGCCAACGAGCGACGCAAGCTGGTCGCGGACGTGGTGACGGCAGGCATCGCCGAAGACGGCGAAGCCTGGCTCGACGACGCGTCGGCTGCCGTCCTGGCTCATCTCGCCGAGAACGGCCACACCAGTGCCAGAGACCTGCGCGCGGCGCTCCCCCAACTGGCGGGCGATTACGACCCAGCACCCGGAAAGTCCTATGGCGGTGCGGGTCCCATCTCGCCTCGGGTGATCACGGTGCTCGGGGTGCAGGGTCTCGTTGTCCGCGGACCCAACGAGGGCACCTGGACGACGTCGCGCCCGAAATGGTCGGCGGCGGCGCAGTGGCTCGGCGCGAGCCACGAGTCGGTGGACCCCGATGCTGCGCGCACGGCCCTGGTCGGGACCTGGTTACGGACGTTTGGGCCTGCCACGGTCAACGACGTGAAGTGGTGGTTCGGTCACACCCTCACGTGGGCGCGCGGCGCGCTGAGCGACCTCGGCGCCGTCGAGGTCGACATGGATGGAACCGCGGGCTACGTGCTGCCCGACGATCTGGAACCCGAACCCGCGTGTGAGCGGTGGTGCGCACTGTTACCCGGCCTGGACGTCACCACGATGGGCTGGCAGGAGAGGGACTGGTACCTCGGCGCGCACCGCGCCCATGTCTTCGACCGCAACGGCAACGGTGGGCCGACGGCGTGGTGCGACGGCCGGATCGTCGGCGGGTGGACGCAGGATCCCGAGGGGCGCGTCGTCCTGCAACTCGTCGACGACGTCGACGCAACGTCGTCGAAGGCGTTGGCGCGCAAGGCCGAGGAGCTGACCGACTGGCTCGACGGAGCACGGGTCAGCGCCCGCTTCCCATCGCCGCTGTCGAAGGCGGGCCGGGCTAAGCGCTGACCTTGCGTCGCTTCTTCGTGCGCGCCGGTGCCGGGAGCATCTCGGCGAGGAACTGACCGGTGTAGCTCTCCGACACCGCAGCGACGTCCTCGGGGGTGCCTGCCGCGACGACGGTGCCACCGCCGCCACCACCTTCGGGTCCCATGTCGACGATCCAGTCCGACGTCTTGATGACGTCGAGGTTGTGCTCGATGACGATGACGGTGTTGCCTTTGTCGACGAGGCCGTTGATGACCTTGAGCAGCTTGCGGATGTCCTCGAAGTGCAGCCCCGTGGTGGGCTCGTCGAGGACGTAGACGGTGCGTCCCGTCGATCGCTTCTGAAGCTCGGCGGCCAGCTTGACGCGCTGTGCCTCGCCACCGGACAGTGTGGGCGCGGGCTGGCCGAGCCGGACGTAGCCGAGTCCGACGTCGACGAGCGTCTTCAGGTAGCGGTGGATCGACGTGATGGGCTCGAAGAAGCCCGTCGCCTCCTCGATCGACATGTCGAGCACTTCGGAGATGGTCTTGTGCTTGTAGTGCACTTCGAGGGTCTCCCGGTTGTACCGGGCGCCGTGGCACACCTCGCAGGGCACGTATACGTCAGGAAGGAAGTTCATCTCGATCTTGATGGTGCCGTCACCGGAGCACGCCTCGCAGCGACCGCCCTTGACGTTGAACGAGAATCGCCCCGGCTGGTAACCGCGCACCTTGGCCTCGGTGGTGGCGGCGAAGAGCGTCCGGATCTTGTCGAAGACACCGGTGTAGGTCGCCGGATTGGACCGCGGAGTGCGGCCGATCGGCGACTGGTCGACTCGCACCAGCTTGTCGACCTGGTCGAGTCCGTTGATCCGCGTGTGGCGACCAGGAACCTGACGCGCGCCGTTGAGCTTGTTGGCCAGGACGGACGCCAGGATGTCGTTGACGAGCGTGGACTTGCCCGACCCGGAAACCCCCGTGACCGAGGTGAGTACACCGAGTGGGAACGCCACGTCGATCTCGCGCAGGTTGTTCTCCCGCGCACCGATCACCGTCAATTGACGTTTGCGGTCGACGGGGCGGCGAATGGCAGGCACTTCGATGCTTTCCTTGCCGGAAAGATAAGCACCCGTGATGGATTCGGGATTGGTCAGAAGATCCGCGTAGCTACCGCTGTGCACGATGAGGCCGCCGTGCTCGCCCGCCGCCGGGCCGATGTCGACCACCCAGTCGGCGTGGGCGATGGTGTCGAGGTCGTGCTCGACCACGATCAGCGTGTTCCCGATGTCGCGCAACCGGACCAACGTGTCGATCAGGCGGCGGTTGTCGCGCTGGTGCAACCCGATCGAGGGCTCGTCGAGGACGTACAGCACGCCTGCGAGCCCCGAGCCGATCTGAGTGGCGAGCCGAATGCGTTGCGCCTCACCGCCGGACAGGGTGCCCGCCGCGCGCGACAGTGACAGGTAGTCGAGCCCGACGTCGAGGAGGAAGCCCAGCCGCGACTGAACCTCCTTGAGCACCTGACCGGCGATGGCGTGCTCACGCGTGAGGTTGTTTTGCTGGTTGAGGATTTTCGTGATGTCGGCGTTCGAAAGGTGGGAGACCTGAGCGATGGACTTCGCCTCGTCCCCTGCGGCGAGCGAGACGGCCAGGATCTCGGGCTTGAGTCGGGTGCCCTCGCAGACGGGGCACGGGACGTCACGCATGAAGCCGTCGTAACGTTCCTTCATCTGCTCGGACTCGGTCTGTTCCATGCGGCGATGCAGGAATGCCATCACGCCCTCGAAGTCCGCGTAGTACGAGCGGGTGCGGCCGTAGCGGTTCTTGTACCGCACGTGCACCTGCTCGTCGCAGCCCTCGAGAATGGCCTTGCGTGCCTTGATCGGAAGCTTGCGCCACGGGGTGTCGACGTCGAATCCCAGCGTCTCGCCGAGACCCTCGAGCATCCGGGTGAAGTAGTCGGCGTTGTGACCCATCGACCACGGCGCGATCGCCCCGTCGGCCAGCGTCAACTCGGGATCGGGCACCACCAGCTCGGGGTCGACCTCCTTGCGGATGCCAAGTCCCGTGCACTCGGGGCAGGCCCCGTACGGCGAGTTGAACGAGAACGACCGTGGCTCAAGGTCGTCCACCGCAAGGGCGTGGCCGTTGGGGCAGGCGAGCTTCTCCGAGAACCGCTGCTCCCGGTGCGGCGCACCCTCGTCCTCGTCGACGAATTCCAGCACGACGATGCCGTCGGCGAGGCCAAGCGCCGTCTCGACCGAGTCGGTGAGTCGCTGCTTGGAACTGGCCTTCACGCTGAGGCGGTCGACGACCACCTCGATGTCGTGCTTCTCCTGCTTCTTCAGCTTGGGCGGGTCGGTGAGGGTGTGCACGACGCCGTCGACGCGCACGCGGCTGTAACCCTGGCTGTTGAGCTTCTCGAACAGGTCGACGAACTCGCCCTTGCGGGTGCGCACGACGGGCGCCAGCACCTGGAAGCGAATGCCCTCGTCCATCGCCAGCACCTGGTCGACGATCTGCTGCGGGGTCTGCCTGGCGATCCGCTCACCACACACGGGGCAGTGCGCGGTGCCCGCCCGCGCGTACAGCAGGCGCAGGTAGTCGTACACCTCGGTGATGGTGCCGACGGTCGAGCGTGGGTTGCGGTTGGTGGACTTCTGGTCGATCGACACCGCGGGTGAAAGACCCTCGATGAAGTCGACGTCCGGCTTGTCCATCTGCCCAAGGAACTGCCGTGCGTACGCCGACAGCGACTCGACGTAACGGCGTTGACCCTCGGCGAAGATGGTGTCGAACGCCAGCGACGACTTACCGGAACCGGAGAGTCCGGTGAAGACGATGAGCGAGTCGCGGGGCAGATCCAGGTCTACGCCTCGCAGGTTGTGCTCGCGCGCACCCTTGACGATCAGGCGGTCAGCCAACTGAGTCCCCGTCTTTCATTCCATCCCGCCAATTCCATCCCGCTCGCGAGCCCGCGAAGGCAGTCCGCGCCCATGTTATGTCCACGGTCCGACAAGCCTCCCGACAAGCCCGCTACCGTGGCATACATGACCGTCGTCGACGACAACTACACCGGCCATCTCGAACCGCGAACTGCGGCACGACGCACCCTCCCTGGGGCCACGATCATCAAGGCCTCCGTCGGCCCCATGGACAACAACGCCTACCTGATCACCTGTTCCCAGACTGGCGAGTCCCTACTCATCGACGCCGCGAACGATGCCTCGATACTGCTCGACCTGGTCGAACGGTATGCGCCGACGCTGTCGCTCATCGTCACCAGCCATCAGCACCAAGACCACTGGCTCGCGCTCGAGGAGGTGGTGAAGGCCACCGGGGCGCCGACGGCCGCCCATCGACTCGACGCAGGCCCGCTGCCCGTCCCGCCGGACCGCATCCTGGCCAACGGAGACACCATCGGCGTCGGCGAGCTGACCTTCGACGTGATCCACCTACAGGGGCACACCGAGGGCTCGGTGGCACTGGCCCTGAGCGGACCTGCCGCAGGCGAAGCCGTTCAGCTGTTCACCGGGGATTGCCTCTTCCCCGGCGGCGTCGGCAAGACGTGGAAGGACGGGGACTTCGAGCGCCTACTCGGCGACGTGACGAGCCGCGTCTTCGAGGTCTATCCGGACACCACGGTCGTCTACCCAGGTCATGGTGACGACACCACGATCGGGGCCGAGCGGCCGCACCTCGAGGAGTGGCGCGAACGCGGTTGGTGAGGGGCCTCCGCGTCAGGAGGTGTGAACGATCAGCACGTCGGACTTCGATCGGCGTGCGACGTTGGCGGGTACGGATCCGAGAAGCCGGCCTGCGATGGTGCTCAGACCCACGTTGCCGACCACGAGGAGGTCCGCCTTGATCTCCTCCGCCAGATCGACCAACGCGTCGACCGGAGCGCCGACGACGGCCTTCTCCTCGACGTCCTTGGCGCCCGCGGTGTGCGCACGTTCCTTCGCCTCGCGAAGGATCGCGTAGATCGGGGCGTTGCCCGACAACTTGTAGCCCTCGTCCTTGAGAACGTCGGCGGCCCTGGCGTCCTCGCTCTGGGGGAAGTACGCCGTTGCCACGATGAGCTTTGCGCCCGCCCCTCCGGCGATCTGCGCTGCCCGATCCACCGCGCGCAGCGACGAATCCGAACCGTCAGTGCCGACCAAAACGGTCTGATAGGCGCCCATTCATGCCCTCCCAGTGTCAATTGCAAAGCCAACCGAGACAGTAACCCGTAGTTCGACGAACGTGGGGCAATTCGCTCGGATGGCGCGCGTGCTAGCAGGTGCCGATGATAACCGCAGCAAGACCCCCGACAGCACCGTTGGTGAGCAAGGGAACCAGATTCGCTCGAGGGCGTTCGGACTCGCACCGGACGACCAAGGGTGATCCACGTCATCGATGACCGCGCCGATGACATGGATCACGTTTCTTCGCACGACGTTTCGCAGGCGAAGCGGTTCAGTCCCGGTGCCGTGGGTCGAAGTTGGACGGCGGAGCTTCTTGGGCGCTTACCGCAAAGTCGGTGTCGGAGAACGTATAGCGGTACCACGGTTCGTCGTCGCAGCGTCCGAGTTGGTGCCGAAGATTGCTGAACGCCCCGTAGACGATGCGGTACGGCTGCCCGTTGTAGTTCTGCAGGATCTCCTTCCACGTCCTGGGCGCCTCGCGGATGAGCGCAGCCATGTCTGCCGTCAGCTCCTCTTCGGACATGGCGACGACGCCCGGCGGCGGATCGCCGAGCTCGAACACCGTGCTGCGGTCGAAGTGCGAGCGCACGAACTTCGGACTGATCGGGATGGTGCAGTCCAAGCCGATCTTCGAGGCGGTCCCAGGCGCCGCGTCGTCGGCGATCATGGGGTCGACCGTCATGGTGTTGCCGTTCGGGATGGTCACCGTGTCCAGGTGCGGCATGTAGCGAAACGCCATCGCGAACTGCACCGCGTTGTCGTCCCAGATGTCGACGTCCTCGTCGAAGACCATGGCGATCTTCGGAAGCCCCTGCTTCGAGCAGGTCAGCATGACGCCGAGCGCCTGCTTAGAGTCCCCGGCACCCCTCGTGTTGATCTTCGCGTAGGCGATGTTGGACAGCCCGCCCAGTGGAGCGCGGACCTCCAACACGTCGATCCCGGCCATCGCGAGGCCGCCGTAGAGGTCGGATTCGATCATCGGCAGCTGCAGCATGTTGTCGGTGTACCAGGGGTGATTGCCGCCGATAGTGGCGTGCTGGAAGATGCCGCCCTTGCGGAATGTCATCGCCTTGACCACCGCACGGTAGTTGGCCTTGATGCCGCCGCCGTACATGCCGGTGAACTC
>NZ_JBOGDD010000590.1:0-4843 GCF_050701675.1 Mycobacterium sp.
GCGCAGGCCGCCGGGGTAACCCGAGTGGCGGTAGGCGGACTTGTTGGCGAGCTTGTCGCCACTGATGGCGATCTGGTCCGCATTGATGACGATGACGAAGTCGCCACCGTCGACATTCGGCGTGAACGTCGGCTTGTGCTTGCCGCGCAGCAGTGTTGCCACTGCGACGGCGAGCCGGCCGAGGACCACGTCGGTGGCATCGACGACATACCACGTGCGCGTGGTGTCACCGGCCTTCGGCGTGTACGTAGGCACAGCGCTTACCTTCTTCTCTCTCGGGTTTGTCCCGGGCGACCCGGGTGCCGGTCCGGCACGGACGGTTGGGGTTCTCGGCGACCGACATAGACCCGAGGACCCGCTGAGCCCAAAGACTCACCGCGCGCCAACGGAGCAGCCTACCGGGGACTGTCACCGCAGGTCAAAACGCCATCTTGGATCCCAAGCAGCGGGTCCGCGGGGCCGCCGACTACCACCCGCTGCTGCTGGCCGAGAAACTGCCGGCCGGCGTCATCGGCGCAGCTCAGATAGCGCGCGGCACCGACGGCACCGTGGGCTGGACGGGACAGTGGCGGGCGGCCCACGGCAGGGCTGGGCAGATGCCGATGGTGCGGTGGGCACACCATCCCGATGCCCGCATTACGCGCCGGTCCCCATTCACTGTGAGTTCCCGATGCATTTCAGGTGATCGACTGAGCGACCGTCTCCTCACTCATTCCACGGTCTCCAACGGGCCCGGTAGGACGACCGAGCCGGCACCGACTACGCCTCAAAGAACATTCGACGACGAATTCGTCGACATGAAGATCTTTGCGGTGAATCGCTTTATCGAAACTTCAGGAGACGACCAATGAATCGTCGCGTTGCGCCGCAACACTGAGCGTATCGGAATTCAACGTGGCCACGATGGCCACGGGACGAGAAACCGCACACTGACAGCACCGTCGGGCAGCGCCAATTTGCCTCTGAAGAAAGGTAATTCGTGACGACCGCTTCGATCACCACCAACCGTTACGAGAGGACCGCCACGCTGCTGGTAAGGGCGGGCCACCTGGTCACTACTTATGGGTTGGTCGTCGTCTTGGCCTGGATCGGTTTCGGCAAGTACGTGAAGATGGACGCGAAGGTGCTCATCGAGCACAGCCCACTGATGAGCTGGATCTTTCATTTCTTGAGCGCCACTACGGTCGCCCGCGGGCTGGGCACGATGGAGATCATCGCTGCGCTTCTCATCGCGCTGCGGCCAGTCTGGCCTCGCGCCTCGATTGTCGGAAGCGCCCTGGCTGTCGTGCTCTTCGTGGGTACGTTGAGTTTCCTGTTCACCACGCCGGGAGTGGTAGTGGCCCACGCCGTAGGTCTTCCGGTCCTCTCGGCCCAACCGGGGCAATTCCTTCTCAAGGATCTAGTACTGATCGGGGTCGCTATCTGGACGCTGGGGGATTCCCTTCGCGCCGCACTGGCGCACGACGACGCGGCGACCCCGGCTTGATGACGACCGGGGCAGGCGACCGGCATGACTGTGCGGCCCCAGCGAGCTCTCCTCCCGCTGGGGACCGCACAGAGTTTCATTGGGGACGCCTAGAAGCCCCAGGCGCCCGCCGCACGCCGGTCGGTATCCGCGACCTCCTCCGAGCCGTCGCGCACCGCGTTGCCGAGGCTGATCAGGATGTCGTTCAGCGCGGCCGCCGACTGGTCCCATCTGGCCTGCTCGACGCGGTAGGCCTCGGCAGCCTCGCGGGTCCAGACGGCCTGCAGTGGGGCTATCTGCGCGCGCAGATCGTCCAGCGACGCGTTGAACCGCCCTGACGTGTTGTGGATCTCCTGACGCACGGTGTATTCGATCTCGTTGAAGTCGTATGACAGAACCTCATCCATCGCTGCTCCATTCGTGTTGGTGGACAGTGGCTTTGACGGCGGCTACAGCGCGTCGGCCGCGGCAATGCGGTGCGAATGCCCCTCAGCCGCTTCGCGCAATGTTCGCTCGTTGAAGCGGATCGTCTCGGAGATCCGCTGCAGCGACTCGTGCAACGCGAGCGACTCGGTGTTCCAGCGGTCGACGACGTCGCGGAACCTGGCCGCCGCAACGCCTCCCCACACCGACGGCGGCACGGTGGTCATCTGACCGATGAAGGTCCGTAGCATCGCCCGGATCTCCTCGTTGCGACCGTCGATCTTGCCCGCGACCGTCGACATCAGGCCGAAGTCGGTATTCAATGCGCTACTCGTCATCGCAAATCCTTCCGTTGTGTGCATCTGTTTGATTGGACGCACCGCGACGCGTTCCGGTTCCGTTGCCTTCGAATCACTTTCGAGCGACCGCATGCGCCGAGCCGATCGCCCGGTCGCACTGCTGCACCGGACCTGGCTGCTCGGCGGCGCCTTGGCAGCCGATCGCGATGCGCACCCCGGCATCGATCAGCACCGTCCAGTCGATGTGGCGGTCGGGGCGGATCTCCCGGTAGGTCACGGCGGGACGGCGAGCCCGCTCGCCGTGCGCACTGAACTCGACGAAGACCCCTTCGGGCTCCTCGGCCAGCGCCGCTCTCAACGTCTCGGCAGCCGCGTCCAACGTCTGCGTGCCCGGCAGCCCGGACTGTGTGACGTGAATCACCTCCTCCCGATCCGACGGTGAAACCACCTGCAGCCGAGCCGAACCCGGCCCCGAGGTGATCCGGTCGACCGTCCACCGCGCAGGGACCTCGACGGCGATCCGCCCTTCGACCAGCCACGTCGCATCTCCCGCATCCACCGGCCGGGCACGCATTCCCACGGCCACTGCCGACAACGCGGTGACCGACAGCACCGCCACCGCGACGGCCGCGGCGCGCGGCGTCGCCACGCGACGCCAGACCGGGACGTCGTCGACACGCGGGGCGCGGGGCTGCGTGCGAGCCGCCCGGACGAGTGCGTGATCGTCGACGGTCGTCACGTCGATGCCCGTGCGCCGCAACGCCACGGAGAGCTCGGCGCCGAAGCGCGCCAGCCCCGAGGGGACGTCGATCGTCACGGCGTCGAGTCCTCGGACGCAGGCGAGGACCGCGTCGACGACACCCGCGGACGGGCCCGGTCGTGCGATCGCGTGCCGTTGTCCATCGGCGTGCACCACGACGAGTTCCGGTGCGAGCTCCACCACGATCGGATCCGACGTCAGCAGGTCGGGCCTGCGGAGTACGACTGGATTCGCCGTCGACTCGCGGGCGGCCGCGGTGACCAGGTCGACGCGCGAATTCGCCCACCACGACGGGCAGATCAGCATGGCGGTGTCACACGGCCCGCCCATGGCCGATCTCAGCACGCCTGCCCACAGCTCGTCGACGGGCAGGACGCGGTCCTCGACCAACGCCAGATCGTCGTCGATGCCGTCGAGTGCCGCCGAAGCCAGTTCGGGGTCGACGGCCCCCGGTCCACCGATCGCCTTGGGCCCGACCACGACGACGGCGTCGCTCACGGTGGCTCCGTCCAGGAAACCTGGACGAGGTGGTCGCGCTGCCCACGCCGGATCAGCGTGCCCCGGCCCGCCGCCAGCGACGACGGACGCACCGAGCCGAGCAGGACCCCCTCATCCGGGCTCGAACTCATCATCAGGCCGGTACACCCGAGATCCCGCAGCCGCGCCAGGATCGGATCGAACATGGCGCGGGAGGCGCCGCCCGAACGTCGCGCGATCACCAGGTGTAGGCCGAGATCCCTTGAGTGCGGCAGCAAGTCGAGCAGCGGCGACAGGGGGTTGCCCGACGCCCCCGCCACCAGATCGTAGTCGTCGACGACCACGTAGACCTCCGGTCCGGACCACCAGGACCGGTCGCGCAACTGCCGCTGTGTGACGCCTTCGCCGGGCAGTCGCGCGTTCAGCAGACCAACGGCGGTCGCCACGTGTGCCTCAGCCGAGGCAGTGGACATGGCGTAGCCGAGCAGATGGTCGGACTCGAGAACGCCGAGCATCGTCCGACGAAAGTCCACGACGAGGATTCGGGCCGCGGCGGCGTCATTGTTGCGCACGATCTCGCGACACAGCGTCCGCAACGTCGTCGTCTTGCCGCACTCGGTGTCACCGAGGATCAGCAGATGCGGAAGCGCCGCGAAGTCGATGGTGACGGGGCGTAGGTCGTCCTCCCCAAGCCCGATGGCCACCCCGCCCTCGGACTGCGCGACGACGTCGACGTGGCGTACCCGCGACGGCAACAGCCGAACGGCCGGCGCCGTGCGTCCGGGGTAGCGCGCCGTCACCGTCGCCGCGTCGGCGCGCAGGGCATCTTGCACACCCATGCCGGGCCCGAGGTTCGAGGCGCCGGTGACCAGGCGCGGCAGGGCGACGGCGAATTCGAGGCCGTCAGGGGTGATTCCGTGGCCCGCCGGTCGGTTGCCGAGGAGCCGGGCCCGCTTGCGGTCCATCTCGGAATCAGCCGGATCGCCAAGGCGCAGTTCGATACGGGTGTTGAGCTGATCCTTGAGCGCGGGTCTGATGTCGGCCCAACGTGACGCGGCCACGACGACGTGGACACCGACCGAGAGTCCCTGCGCGGCAACTGCCGTGATGGCTTCCTCCATGCCCTCGAATTCCTGGCGCACCACTGCCCAACCGTCGATCACCAGGAATGTGTCGCCGTGGGCCTCCGCCTCACCCCTGCGTCGCAGGGTGTCCCGCTCGCGGACCAGACCCTGCACGTGGGCGACGATCCTTCGGGCGAGGTCGCGGTCGAACCTGCCTGCGACGGCCCCGACGTGCGGCAGCAGCCGCAGCGCCGACAGTGAACCGCCGCCGAAGTCGAGCCCGTACACCTGGACCGCGCCGGGGTCGTGGGTTGCCGCGAGACCCAGGATCAGCGTGTGAAGCGCGGTCGTCTTC
>NZ_JBOGDD010000591.1:0-10626 GCF_050701675.1 Mycobacterium sp.
AGACGGAAGGGCGGGGGGGGACGGTCAGCCGCCCGGAGCTTTGCGACGCCAGACGACCCCGGTCAGCGCGTCGGCATCGGTCAGCGGCTCATAGTGCTCCTGGATGAAGCGGTAGATCGGATCATCCGCGGTCAGCAACGCCTGGTCCACCATGACGTACGGGACATCGGCGGCGCGCAGCGCCGCGATCACCTCCTCCTTGTGCTCGCGGCTGTGGTAGCGCGACAGGATGAACTCGAAGCGCGTCGGGTTATGCGCGCCGAGAATCAGATACGTTTCCTGGGAGAACGGATAGCGGAAGAACGTCCGCGACGGCACGTGCTGCAGCAGCGCATCGAGTTGGCCGTACAGCTGCGCCGTTCGCCCGTTCATCTGGATCGGCCCGAAGGCCGAGTCATACGTCGAGACGAACCACGTGGCCGGCCGTGGCAGATTGCGATCCAGCTGCCAGGCACAGGCGACGGCGATCGCCACGCTAGCGGTCCAGCCCACCAGGCGATCGAGCCGCTCGGGCAACGCGCTGAGCGTCCATTCGAGCCCACCCGCGAGCACGACCAGAAAGACCGGCACGATCAGGGCGATGTGGATCAGATCGGGGTAGTACGCGATCGATAGGATCGAGAAGACGGCGAACGAGGTGAGCACGATGGCCAAGCGCAGCGACCCGACGTCGCCGGCGCGTCGCCAGCGCGCCACGAGGAAACCGACGCTGGGAACGAGAACGGCGGGCGCGTATGTCAGCAGCCGCGGGAAGATCGTCGCCGGCGGCGTGCCGAACAACCAGCCACCCCAGCGAATCCGGTTGGCAGCCCGGTAGTTGAACAGCGGAAAAACCACCACGGCGTGCCACACCGGTTCGATCCCGGCGCGGGTGACCAGCACGAGGCCGACCGGCACGACGACGAGCAGCGTGCCGGCAACCAGAATCATCACCTGGCACACCAGCGGTGCCCAGCCGCGGGATGCCCCCGCACGGCGGCTCAACCAGGCGTCCGCGGCGACGATCAACGCCACCCCGACGCCGAGGCTGAGGCCGCGCTGTTGATGGACCGCGACGAGCAGCCCGACCACGACGCCGGCGGCGAAGATCCACCCGGCGCGGCCGCGCATCTCGATACACATCACGAGCAGCAGCACCGACAGCGACGTGCCGAGCCAATGGTAGCTGGCGACGGGCAACGCCGGTTGCGCGACGACCAGATACGCCAGCCCGGCCGCCCAGGCGAGCGGGCGGCGAACCCCGAGCCGCCGGCAAGCGATCGAGACCAGCACGGTGGTGAGCCCGTGCATGACCGCCGTGGCCATACGGGCGGTCCGCAACGTGGTGCCGAACAGCCAAAACAGCGCCGCCATCAGGTATTGCCATCCGGGCGTGGTGAGGTCGAAGACGTCGCGGTACATCACCTCGCCAGCCAGGACGCGCTTGGCCTCGTGCAGCATGTGCGGCTCATCGGGCGAGTGGTACGCGAGCGGGAAGGCGGCCAGATAGCTGACCGTGGCGCCGAACAGCACCAGCGCCAGAGCCATATCCGGCCAACCGCGGGGTTCGGGTGCCGCCGTCGTCATATGCGGGTTCGGGGATGGTCCTGCGGCCGCGACCGCGCGGCCGGGCAGGCCTGTTCTACTACAAAATTACCGGCTGTCATCGGTTGCGCCGTCCGCCTGCGCTAAGTAGGGTTCCGAGCCGTCGCGCGCACGCGACCAACGATCGAGGACGCACCGATGATCAAGCGAGGCATAGACCGCATCTTGACCCAGATCACCGGCCGCCGGCCAGGCCCGGCGAGCCCGTCGGTGGGCCCGGACCAGTTCCCGATTCCGCCGGCGGACGTGCGCTACCGCATCGCCAGCCGCGAGTATTCCGAAACCGAATTCCTGACGCACGGCAAGAGCCTCTGTGAAGGCTTCCTGCAGGAGATGCGCACCTACGGCGTGCAGCCCAAGCGTATCCTCGATCTCGGCTGCGGCTGCGGGCGCATCATCCGGCACTTCATCGCGCGCGGCGGTATCGAGTGCTACGGCAGCGACACCGACGCGGTCGGCGTCCAGTGGTGCCAGCGCAACCTGCCGGGCGGGACGTTCACGGTCAACGAGCGCCTGCCGCCGATGCCCTACCGCGATCAGATGTTCGACTTCATCTACGCGCACTCCGTCTTCACCCACATCGATCTCGAGTCGCAGTACGCCTGGCTGCGCGAGTTCAAGCGCCTGACCGTGCCCGGCGGCCTGGTGCGCATCACGACGATGGGCGAGGGCGGCTTTCGCGGCCTCAGCGACGTGATGCCGCAGCATGTGAAGGACGAGTTCCTCGCCAAAGGCTTCGTCTTCTTCGACAACTTCACCGACGGCGTGCTGCCCGACTGGTACCAGTCGACCTTCCACTCCGAGAAGTTCGGCCGCGAGCTGTTCGAGCAGCACCTCGGTCAGATCGTCGAGTTCCGCGGCGGGATTCCGACCCCGGAATGGAAGGATCCACAGGACACGTACATCATCCGCGTGTCCGCGAACCAGTGACGGCAGTTGGGTCCGGCCCGCTGCGCGGCCGCAGTCGGCTGGATACTTTCGCCGGGCGTTTGCTCGCCCCTTGCTGTTCGCGAAGCAGCGGTGCCAACGCGCGGAGTGCCTCGTTGACGGCCGGACCGTCAGGAAAGACGTCTCGCAGGTCCGGGTCCACCACGACCACATTCGCCCCCTGGGCATAGCGAGCCGAGGTCACCCCACGCCGAGCTGCGCGGAAGTCGTACTCCGAACGGAGCGTGTCGCTGTCGGCGATCTGCTTCTTGCTAGGCTTCGGTTTCCTCATAGTCCTCTCGCTCACGGCGGGTCGCCGGCCGGGCGCTGATCAACCGCGTACGTGGAGGCCGCTCCGTAAAGGCGACGACCAGCAACCTACGTCGCCCCGACAAACCGAGCAATACGAATCGCTGTTCGTCTGCCGAGTGATCTGGATCCGCCATCAGCATGGCGAGGGGGTCAGCGAAGGCGGTCGACGCCTCATCGAATGAGACCCCGTGCCTTCCGAGATTCTCAGCCGCCTTCGCCAGATCCCATTCGAACTCGTAGCCCACTCCGGCCCCCTTCAAACGGCGCCGCGTCCAACGGGCGGTGGCCGCGCCGATCCTCGGCTATTCCCGGCGCTCCTTCGATGTCGCCCGCCCGTGGCCTCCGGACCATCGGCTTCTGGATCCTGATCAGGATGAGCCGCCGTGCAGCATTCCCAAGACGTCGGCACAGGCGACGGTGGCGCGAAGAAGGCGATCGGGATCAACCTCGCGGACGTGCGCGATTTCGTTGCGGACCGGTGCAATCTGGCTAACGGCAGCCTGGAGTCGCTGCTTTACGTCCTGTACCCCGCTGAAGCGGCCACGGGTCTCCGGCCAGACCTCCGCCGCGAAGAGGAGGGGCGGTAGCTGACCAAGGTATAGATAGTCAACGACACTGAGCGCCTCGGCAGCTGCGGGGCGCGCCCGGAGGGCGCGCGTGAGGCTCTCGCGTTCGCGTTCGGGCAGCGCCTCTTCGATTCTCCGCGCGGCCGCCTCGCCGAAGCGTGCAGCGTAGACCTCGCGGACGACGCCGCGCAGCGCGCGCTCGCTCTCCACAATGCGTCGCCACACGGCCTCGGCGCCTGGCAGGAACCACGGGGGAGTGAGCGGCGGGGCACTCGCCTCGCCTCCCAACTGGCGGAACGCCACACGGACGATGTCGGCCATTCTCCTCCGCCGCTCTCGGAGAAATTCCTCATACTCCAGCGACTCCCAAACTGGGGGAAGTGCGTGCTCCGCGCACATGCGGCTCCACCGATCGTCGTCAATAGCCAGCTTTTGGCGCAAACGCGGCACGTACTCAGCCGGCCCACGACCGCCGATCACGCTATTCTCGTGCCAACCGACGTCCGCCAGGTTCGCTACTTGGTTGCCGGAGCGACGGTCGCCGATCCCGCGTGTCTGGAGCCAGGCCTTCGGAAACAGATGGTGGGCTTCGCTGGCTGCGCGAGCACCCTGAGCTGGCGGGTCAAGCAAGTTCTGAAGGAGTTGGTCGGAGAAGAGCGCCCGTGTGCCGAGAACGACCTGGGCCGCCCGGAATGCAAGCGCAGCGGGAGCCCGCGCCTTCTGCGTCTCCAACGCCGAGACGAGGGAGTGCGTCCAGTAGTCACCCGTGATGGTCTCGCCCATCGCGTCGTCGAGAGCGCGAACGAAGCCGTCGGCGTCGTTCGGCCCCAGCCTGGCAACGCGCGCCAGGTCCTGCTCGAACATCGTCTCCGACGAGCCCGAGTAGCGTGCGGTAAGCAAAGATCCGAATACCCAGCGTGCGATCATCTCGTCGAGTTTGCTCTTCGAGACCCCAACCTTCCGGCCGCGGATATAGAACGCATAGGCGTTCACTATCGCGTTCTTCGAAGCGACGAGAGCCTGGCTGACGAATCCCGCGTGTTTCACTCGAAGTAGGTAGTCACGCCACGGCGTGGGCTCCATACACTCCGTTGCCGCTTCGTCGAGTTGACCCAGGAGCTTCACGCGTCTGGCAGTGTCCGCTTCGCCCGTCGTCGGATCGACACCACGCAAATAGCGGTAAACGGCTGACATTCGTGCTCGACCAAACGCGACGCCGCAAACGGCGCGCAAGAGCTGTTGTGTGTCGATTCCGACCAAGGCCCCTTGGGACATTGCCCGCGCGCGCTCCTCGATGCGGTCGCGCAACTCACCGTGAAACACCGAAAGCAGCGTAAGGACAAAGTCGGCTTGCCCAAGGCGCGTTCCCTGGTTGTTGATGCGGACAAAGATCTCGGCGACGTCTTCCTCCGTAACCTCCTCATCCGGCGTGTTCGCCGTCTTGCGAATGTCGACCGTAGGAAAGCGGTAGTCGCTGATCGCATGCGCACGATCGAGATTGCGCTCCGCCGCGTCCTCGTACGCCTCGTCGACCGCGCGCCCTTTGTCCCGGAGCGCGTTAATGAGATCGCGCCGGATCTGTGGCTTGGGACGCGTCCCGTTCCATAGTTCCGTTGCATTTGGCAGGAACTCGGGGTCATTCCGGATCGCCGCATCGGCGACCTCGAATCGCCCGTCGCGCGGACGAAACGCGATCGTAACCCTTCGCATTGCACCATCTTTGTCGACGACTTCTACACCCCGCATCACAGCGTAGAGAGACGTGAGACGCTGCTGTCCATCGATGACCAACGTCGTCGCTCGCAGGCCTGGTCTTTCCGCTCCGAGCGCACGGGCGTCTTTGTCGTTGGACGTATGCCAGAAGACGAGCGTTCCCACCGGGAAGCCCACGAACAGCGAGTCGAGGAGGTCTCGTACCTTGGTATCTTCCCAGACGAAGGGACGCTGAAGGTCTGGCAGGGCGATCACCTCACGCTCGATATCGTCCATCAACGAAGCAATGGCGCGCTGACCGGGTTCGAAGATTGGCGCCCGCCCGCGGACCCGTGGCTCACGCGAAGCGCTCGATTCGTCCTCGTCCGACGCATCGTCGGTGTCCTCGGAATCTTGCGCCTCAACGACAGGCTGCGGTAGGTCGCGGCCAACAACTCGGGCGACAAATGCGACCGCTTCAGGGACATGATCGTCGAGGCTCACAGCACGCCGCACGCGGGCCATCGCCATGTCAACGAATCGGTCGAACCCGTCCTTCAGCAAATCGACCGCTTCCGCCGCGTGCTCCACGGGGAATGTCAGAATCAGCCCTTCCGGAACCGTCTTGAATTCTTCGTCTTTCTCAGTCTCGGCTCCGAGGTTTAGGCGGACATCATCACCGACAGGCCCGATGACACTGACGCGCATCTTGGAGCGCACGACCTCACATGCGAGCAACCTTCCGGTCATCAGTCGGAGCCCGTGCTCCTTCTCGCGAAGGTACCACGCGTTGCTGCGCTCCTCATCCGCGCTCTCGATTGCCAATGCTAGAAAATCTAGCGCCGCGCGGCGTGTCGCCTCATTCGGAATCGAGAGCTCCAACGTCTCGCGAACACGCTCCTCGACGCCCGGACGCTGAGTCCATATGCCGGCAGTGAGGTTGAAGGTCGCGGGCGACTCCTCCTCCGCGACCTCGCGCCTCGAACGGGCCCGAAACTCCGACATCTCCGGGAACCGACTCTCAAGGAACGGAACATCGATGGCTGCGGGTCGGCTGGCGAGCACCTCACGGCCGCGTTCCGTCAGTTGAAATCGTCCCGGGCCAACTGCTCGAAGGAGCCCCGCTTTCTTGAGGTAGGTCGTTGTCCAGCCCACGCGGTTGTACAAACGCGTCTGTCCGCTTCGGAGAAGCTGAGATCGGTCGTCGTCGGAGAGCTGGAACTCTTGGGCCAGTCGCTCGACCGCTTCTGCGAAGACGTGCTCCTCACCGTCTCCTGCCAATTTCAACAGCGGAAGCATCAGGCTCTGGAAATCGGGAACAGGCATGCCGAGCACCTACCCGCGTTGCACCCTACGTATCAAGGGCGAACCTTGCGACCAAGCACACCGACGCCGTCACGCCGAGATTGAATCAAGTTGCTGCGCGAGGCGGCCGTCTCGGACGCCCCGGCTCTCGCGGGCACGGCGCCGAAGGGGCGGCACCCCCCAGGACCTCGGCACAACAAGCGGTCGCCTCGCTTCCGAAGGCGGAAGCGCAGTGGCCGGGACGCTGCGATACAGTCGACTACGGCACGACCAGGTTGAACGCGCCGTCCGGGTCGTTGCCGCTGCTCGAGTAGGCGATGAACGGCGGGTTGAGCACCTCGACGTAGGCGGCGCCCGTCTGGGCCGTCGCGGGCACCTGGAAGGTGAACCGGTTGGCCGAGACGATGGTCAGCGGGACGTTGGGACCGTTGGGCCCGAAGCCGCCGAGGTTGGTGCCGCCGCCGCTCTGCACGTTGAACAGGTTGATCACCGAGAGGGTGGAGAAGCCGGTGCCGTCGACGGTCACCGTGCTGCCCGACTGGGTGATCGAGGTGATGCTCAGCAGCGCGCCGATGGGGACCGACACCGCGTTCGACTGCACGTTGCCGACATAGGGGTTGTTCACCACCTGGACGCTGCCGGGACCGGTGGGGGAGTTGGCGGGCAGGGTGATCTGCATGAACGTCGACGTCCAACCGGCCTGCGGCGTGCGCGGCCCGAGGTTGCCGTTGGCGCTGAAGACGTTGACCAGCGGATTGTTGAACCCGCTGCCGGTGATGGTCATCGGCGCGCCAGCCGCCACCACCGTCTCGACGTAGGCGAGCGGCGTCGACGGATCGGGCGCGTGCAGGTTGACGCCGTTGATCGAGCGGATGGTGGGGATGTTGGCCGCGGCCGACCCGAACAGCAGCTGGCTCTGGGGGTTCGACCAGATGTAGTTCTGATCGGTGTTGATCACCACGACGGTGACGAAGCCGCTGCCGAGCGGCAGGTTGCTCGGCGGGAGCCAGGTGAGCGAGTTGGCGGTGCGGGCGGTCGGCACGTGGGCACCGCCGTCGATGACGCCGCCGTAGCTGATGAAGAGCTTCACCACGCTGCCGGCGGTGAAGCCGCTGCCGGTGAGCGTATGCGACTCGCCGACGGTGATCGGCAGGGCGATCGGATCGAGCTGCGGCGGGACCACCGGCACCGGCGTGCGCGTGCTGGTGCCGGTGCGCGTCGCCGTGCGCGTCGCGGTCGGGACGGTGCGCGTCGCGGTGCGCGTCGGGGTGCTGCTCGATGTCGGGGTCGAGGTCGGCGTCGCGGTGCGGGTGTTGGTCGGCGTCGGCGACGGCACGCTGATCGTGCCGCTGGCCGGAGTGCAGTCGATGGCGCCCTCGTTGAGATCACAGCGCGCGATGGTGAGCGCGCTGGCGCCCGGCCCCTGGCCGCGCACCGGCAGGCTGAACATGATGCCGCCACCGGTGAGGGCGTTCGAACAGGCGAAGCCGACCTGCACGGTGCCGGTGATGTTGTTCATATTGGACACCGGCGTGCAGCCGCTGATCAACGTCGCGGCGATGGCGTCGCCGGTGACCTGAACGACCGCCGGGTCGTAGGTGAAGCGGAAGTCGGCGCCCTCGACCCCGGCGGCGTTGTCGATCGACACCGCCACCGTGCCATCGGCGCCGACGCCGAGCGTCGTCGTGGCCGGCACGCTGACCTGTGCGGCGGGCGCCGCCGCCGGTAGCCCCAGGCCGACCAGCAGCGCGAGGAGTGCGCCGGCGGTGCGGCAGCGGAACACGTGCGTCGATCGTCTCATCATCTCACCCCTCACGGCGCCTGGATGGTGAAGGCGCCGTCCGGATCGTTGCCACTGGAAGAGAACGCAAAGTACGGCGGATTGATCGCCTGGATGAAGGCGGGCCCGCTGACTGCCCCGGCGGGTACAGTGAAGGTGAACTGCCCGGCCGACACGAGGGTCAGGGGAATCGCCGCGCCACCGGCGGTGAGCCCGCCGAGGTTGACCGCGCCGCCGCCCTGCGCGTTGAAGAGGTTGATCACCGTCGCCGGGGAAAACCCGCTGCCGGTGACGGTCACCGTGGACCCGGCCTGCGTCACCGCGTCGATGCCGATCGCGGCGCCGAGCACCGTGGCGACGGCGTTCGAGCCGACGTTGCCGACGAACGGCGCGTTGACCACCTGCAGCGCGGCGGGGCCGGTCGACGCGCCCGCCGGCACGACGATCTGCAGCTCCGTGGCCGAGCCGCCGGGCAGCGGATCGAGCGGGCCGAGGTTGCCGTCGAGCGAGAACAGGTTGATCTTCGGCGCGTTGAAGCCGCTGCCGCCGAGGGTGATGGTCGCCCCCGGGGCCAGCACGGTCGGCACATACGCGACCGGCACCCCCGGATCGGCGGCCATCACCGCGACGCCGGCGATGCTGGTCAGGCTGGGGATGTTGGCCGCGGCGGCGCCGAGCAGCAACTGGCTCTGCACGTTCGACTGCGCGTAGCCCTGGTCGGTGTTGACCACGACCAGGCTGGCGAAGCCGGCGCCGAGCGGCACCGAGACGGGGATGGGCACGGTGAGGGCGGTAGCGCTGCGCTGCGTCGGCGCCAGCGGACCGACGCCGACGACGCCGCCCGAGGTGGCGACGAACAGCATGACGACCGAGCCCTGGGTGAAGCCGGAGCCGCTCAACGCCAGCGACGCGCCGACCACGATCGGCGCCGGCAGCGGGTCGAGGATGATGACCGGGATCGGCGTGATGGTCGGCGTCCGGCTCGCCGTGCGGGTCGCGGTCGCGGTGCGTGTCGCCGTCGCCGTGCCGCTGATGGTCGGCGTGCTGCTCACCGTCGGTGTCGGGCTGGGCTCGCCGCCGAGCTGCGGCTGGATGATGAACATGCCGCTCTCGATGCCGCCGACCAGGACGATGCCGCTGGCGAAGTAGGGATAGTTGCTCCAGGTGCCGGCGAAGCCGGCGGCGTTGCTGCTCGGGACGACGTCGAAGTAGGCGGCCTCGCTGAGCGACGCCGACGCCACGTCGGTGAGGTCGAGAATGCGCAGCCCGGCGCGATAGTTCGATTCGTAGGCGTAGCCGCCCCTGATGTAGAGGTTGTGATCGGTGGCGGTGGTCGGGCCGAGGTAGTCGCCGATGACGCTCGGCGCGTCGATGTCGCGCACGTCCCAGATCAACGTGCGGGTGTTGTGGCCGAAGTTGAGCTCGTCGAGCTCGTCGTCCATCAGGAAATAGGCGTGGTCATCGGTGAGCCAGCCCTGGTGGCTGTAGCCGCGGCCCGCGTAGGTGGTGCGCGAGAGCTGCACGGTGGCGGTCTTGGTGGTGACGTCGGCGATGGTCAGCGTGTCGGCGTTGGAGCTGAAGCACAGCTCGCGGCCGGCGTAGGCGGCGTCGGGCCCGTGGTAGGTGACGCACTGGGTCTCGTGCGTATAGCCGTCGTTCGGCGTGCAGCCGGCCGCCTCCGGGGCGAGCGGATCGCGCACGTCGACGATGTGCACGCCGGTGCTGCAGGTGTTGGTGCCGGCCGCGTAGGCAAAGCCGGTCGCCTGGTTGAGCGCCAGCGTGTGGCAGTTGCGGAAGCCGTCGTAGTGCCCGGTCTCGGTGAAGGTGCGCGCCGGGCCGCTGACGTCGCGCAGCTGCGTGAGGTCGAAGATCTGCATGCCGTGGTTGGCCGCCTCGCTGACGACGAAGGCGTAGGTGCCGTAGACCTTGACGCCGCGCCACAGCGAGTTGACGCTGTGGGTCGGCAGGTTGCCGAGATAGAGCGGTTGGCTGGGGGTGGTGACGTCGATGAACGCCAGGCCGCTGCTGCGCCCCATGAGGGCATACTCGCGGCCGGTGAGCGGGTCGGTCCAACCCCAGACGTCGTTGCCGTCGCCGCCGCCGATGCTGCTCAGCGGCAGGAAGGCGAGCAGGTCGGCGTTGCGGCACGGATAGGTGCCGGCCAGACCGTCGACGCACGGCGCGCCCGGGATGACCGCGGCGCTGGTCTCGGCACAGGTTACCGCCTCTTGCTGGTAGGCGCCCTCGGCGAAGCACCCGCCCGCCAGGCCGACGCCGGCCAGCAGTTGCGCCGCGCTCTGGCCGTAGAGCGGTGCGAAATCGGCCGGCGCGCAGCGCGCCGCCACCATGCGCTCGACCGCGACGCGCATGCGCCGCACGCGCGCCGCGGCGCGCGCCGCCAGGGCGTCCTTCTGCTCCAGCGTCAGGTCACGGCCGGCGAGGTGATCGAAGGTGCGCCGC
>NZ_JBOGDD010000592.1:0-2211 GCF_050701675.1 Mycobacterium sp.
GTCCGCACCTCCGCCGCGCGGAGCCTCGATCTCGATGATGGTCGCACTGCGATCGCCAACCTGCCGCTTGTAGATTCGGACGTAACCCGGCTTCCAGGTAGGCCCTTCATCGCATTGAAGGGAACGAAGTCCTCAATGCTCGTATCGTGAGAATCTTTGCACAACAACGCAATTAATTGGCTTGCGGCGGGTCCCGCGCCCGCCGCGAACTGGTCGCCAAAGACCGCACCACCGGCGGCTAAGCCGGCCGCCAACCAGCGGGCGGATCTTCGCCTGCCAGACCGTCCACACTCTCGCGGATGAGATCCGCATGGCCGGTATGGCGCCCATATTCCTCGATCATGTCGCACACGCTGCGCCGCAGACTGGCTCGCGAACCATCAGGCCATACGAGGTGCACGAGTTGATCCAAATCATCTGCGGCAAGCATAGTTTGGAGTTTGGCCCTGGTTCGCGCCACGGTGCCATCCCACAACGCATAGAGCTGTTCCGGGGTGTCTTCGGCCGCCGAGTTGAAGTCCCAGTCTGGATCGGAATCCCAGTCCGCGGCCTCCCACGGTGGACCGATCGGCGACCCGTCGAGCATGGGGCCGAAGCGCTGCGCCTCGGCCCGGGCAAGATGCTTGGTCAGCCCACCAAGAGTCAACGAAGACGCGCCAACCCGAGCCTGCAATCCCGAAGAATCCAGGCCGCTCACCTTCCATCGGAAGGTGGCACGCAGCCGCTCCAGCGCACCGATGAGGTGCTCTGCCTCTGTTCCCGCCAGCGGCGGCTCCCACGGACGATCGTCGACCATCGCCCCAGAATATCGACCCCAGCTGCGCTTTCAGACCACGCAGGGCTGATCTGGCACCATTGCGGACATGGATGCGCGGTCGGGACCAGATCTCAATGATCCGTTCGATGAGGCGATTGACGACGCGCTGAACTCCCTGCCGGTCGAGCTCCGTGCGGCGATGAGCAACGTCGAGATCGTCGTGGAGGACGAGCCGCCCGACGGCCGACCGCTGCTCGGTCTGTACCGCGGCGTACCGCTGCCGCGAAGGACCAGCATGTACAGCGGAGCGCTTCCCGACAAGATCAGTATCTTCAGCGGACCGATCACGCGACTCGCTGGCGGCGACGCGGATCGTCTACGCCGCGAGGCCAGGCACGTCGTGCTCCACGAGATTGCACATCACTTCGGGATCAGCGACGAGCGGTTGATCGAGCTCGCTCGCTACTGACGCGCCCGATTCTTACCGTTGCTCCCGGGGCGCGCTCGGCCGGTCTGATTGGGATGAGAACCGGGGATAGCGCGACAGAGGTGCTGCACGTTGATGTGTTGATGCAGCCACGACTCCTGGCCGTTGGCCGGTTCGGCCGCCAGCGTTGAGCGAGCGCGCGCCGGCGGTCGGTGTCGCTGAGTGGTGACCGGCCAGCGGGGCGCGAAAATACTTGTGATGCAGAGTGACTCGGCAATAGAGCGCCAAACCCCCGATTCGTCACAGTGACGTATTTAAGGGTTGACAGTGTCATTCGATCGGGGCTAGCGGTCGTCGTCGAGGTGCAGTGAGCGACGCGAGTAGCGGCGAGCGTATCCGAGACGGCGCCTCGTCGCGGCGGGATCCTTGGCGGCGCGACCGACGCCGCGACGCTTATGCGGCTTGCACATTGCGCAGCCGCGCCACGAGCGCGATGGATGATGGTTGGGCACGGGCCGGACGAGGCGAAGAAGGTGACATTACGCCTAGCCGGATGCCCGAAGACGGTACCCACCCCAAAGTGCCGATAAGCCACATTATGTCAAGTAAACGTCGCCGTTTTCATCTGGTGAATCACGGAACGTCCGATTTACCCTCACCATCACGCCGGGTCGGTTTGGTCAAAGCGGCTCGACACCAACTGTTTCCGACGATTGCATCAGGTTTGCACGACCTTCTTCGTGCGCGGTCGAGCGTTGCAACGGCCAAACCGCGGAGTCGATGGAACACATTGGAGGCGAGGGCTAATCCAACCCATTCCGTCCCGTAGCACTCCGATCCGTTGATGACTTACGTGGCCTTGCCGATCAGGACAGCCACGACCCCAGTCGCGCACTTCAGCAAACAGGATTGGCTCAGCCACCCTTCAAACCTCCGTTGATCTGTCGGCGGCGCTAGCTACCATCGGGCGATGCAGCACGAACATCACCAGTGGCTGGAGGACGTGAACCGGTCAATCGTTGAGGCC
>NZ_JBOGDD010000593.1:0-2591 GCF_050701675.1 Mycobacterium sp.
CCCGTATCCCGTGCAACGGACCACGGTCGGGGAAGCCTGCGACAACACCGTCTTCCATAACGTGCATTAAACAACATTGTTTTCTAATATGGTGGCGGGGGCAGCCCGGCGTTACGGGTGACGACCATTGATGAGGCCAACCAAGGAGGACCGTGGTGCGCGCATTCCGGGTCGCAGCCTTGGCATCGTCGCTGGGACTGGGTGCAGTCGTCGTGAGACGCCGGGCCACCAAAGCCATACCGCTGACGACGGAGTCCCCAAGCAGCGGTACCGCCCCGCAACGCTTCGCCTTCACCGGAGAACCATCGCGGAATCCCACGGTGGCCGTCGCCGTTCTCCGCGCAGCCGGCGCCGTGACCGACTTCGTCGGCGTCGACTTCGGCACACAGATCGCGCCGCTGATCGCATTCGACCATCCGCCGTCCTTCACCGTGTCTGGCCTAGATGTTCAGCGGGAGGACGTCGCGGGGCTGCCGGTGTACGTGATTCGTTCGGGCACTCCGTCGGCGAAATACGTGGTGGCACTGCACGGTGGCGCCTTTGTGGTGCAGCCGACGATCAATCACTGGTCTGCTTATGCAGCGATTGCCCGCCGTACCCACGCGACCGTGATCGTGCCGATCTACCCGCTGGCTTCGACTCCTCAGGGCAGGGCGAAGACCGTGATACCCGGCTTAGCGGACTGGATCTCCGCTCAGATGACGGTGCACGGTGCAGACAACGTCAGCGTGTACGGCGACTCCGCCGGCGGTGGAATGGCTCTGGCACTGGCGCAATTGTTGGTGAGCCGAGGCGACCCGACACCGTCACACATGGTGCTCATCTCTCCGTGGCTCGACGTCACGATGACCAATCCGGCCATCGCCTCGATCGACGACCCCGTGTTGAGGATTTCGAGTCTCCGAAGGGCTGGCAGGCAATGGGCTGGCGATCTGCCTCTGACCGATCCGTGGGTAAGCCCGGTATACGGCTCCCTCGCCGGTTTGCCACCGACCGCCGTGTACTGCGGGAACCTGGACCTGCTCGCCGCCGATGTGCTCCGGTTACGAGACGAGGTACCTGCAGAGGCGGCAAGCGGTTTCACCTTCGTTCTGCGAAATGGCGCGATTCACGACTGGGCCATGGGTGGCGCCCTCAGCACGCCGGCGTCGGCTGGTGTGCAGCGAAACGTCCACCGCCAGTTGGGGCTATGCCAGGTTTAGCGAACCCCGATCACGTTAATATCCGGAAATGACACTTCCCGCACATCGGGCACACGCCCGGCGCCTGCTCGCGGGTGTCGGTCCGCTGACCGTGACCGCGATGCTGATGTTCGGCACCGGGGTGGCCGTTGCCGACGACGATCAGCCGCCGGGACCCCCGCTGCATGCCGTGAAGTACACCGTCTTCTCCGAGACCCCATTCCGCAACGCCGAGATCTACTACCGCGACATCGACCCACCGAGCTTCGCGGACTACAGCCACAACCCGTACGTCTTCAGCCCCAACGTCGAGGCCGACGTCGGGCCCACGCAGCTGTGGACCATGGACGTGATGCTGGCCGACCCGGAGAACTGGGCCATGGTGACGGCGGGCAGCCTGGACTCACCGAAGCGACCGAACTTCCACTGCGTGCTGTCGATCGACGGCAAGGTGGTCGCGACCAACGAGGGACCCAAGGGCGCGCTCTGCTCGGTGCGGAACGGGTGACTTCCTAGATGCGCCCGAGGGGGGTGAGCGGTCTGGGAGATGACCGCGGAACCGGTCGCCCCATCCACACCCGAGTCGTCGTTCCGGCTGCTGGTATCGCGGTTCTGAGCCGCAGCTGATCCGTTGGAGAAGATCGTGGGCCGCAGGCAAAGTCAGCTCGCACCGTCGGTCATCGTTCCGGGGTCGCCTCCACGACACAGTCAGATCAGTTGACTTGAGATCTGAACTACGTGGTGTCGTGTGTCATGAATTCGCGTAGTACTCCAAACGTGGTTGGCTCAATGCGTCTGGCGTTGGGACGAACATCGAGCAACTCGTGGTGGTGTGAGGCCGTTGACGTTACGTTTGAGCTTGCGTCCAGTGCAACGGAACTGGCGCGCACAGAGAATCCAGTCAGGGGTCCATGATGAGCATCACCCAACACGTGCGCGGCGCAGGGCAAACCATTCAGCCAGTCGCCAACGCCGTGGGGATGAACGTGGCTGCTGCCGTGCGGACGCGTCGACGAGGGCTCGACGGGTGGATCGGTGCGGTGAACACCGACTACGACCCGATGAATCCCGTCACCGCCGCCCAACCGTTCGACGCCTACCGGGCGCTGCACCGCGGTGGTCGTGTGCACTACAACCCGAAGCGGGCCACCTGGATTCTGAGCCGGCTGGAAGACGTTAGAGCCGCATTGCGCGACACCGATCAGGTAACCAGCACCCAAGGCGTCACCCGGTTGAAGATGTCGGCTCCCCTTGCCGTGCTCTCCGACGGCGAAGAACACGCACGCCTGCGCAAACAGGTCCAACCGGGTTTCAGCAAGGGGGCGATGGATAGCTGGCGGGGAATGACGGAGAAACTGGCCGTCGAGCTCGTCGCCGACGTGCTGAGCCGACCTGGTTGTGATGTGGTGC
>NZ_JBOGDD010000594.1:0-4197 GCF_050701675.1 Mycobacterium sp.
ACCAAGACACCGACCACTACCACCCACCCACCAACGCCATCGAAGAACTCCTCGCCGGCATCTACACCCAAGTCCTCGGACTCGACCAAGTCGGCATCGACCAATCCTTCTTCGACCTCGGCGGAGACAGCATCCTCTCGATGCAGGTCGTCGCCCGCGCCCGCGCCGCCGGGCTGACGTGTCGACCCCGCGACATCTTCGTCGAACAAACCGTCGCCCGACTGGCCCGGGTAACCGGGTCTACCAACGGTCAGGCCTCGGTAGTCGATGAAGGTCTCGGATCGGTGGTGCCCACCCCGATCATGCGCTGGCTCCGCGACGTGGACGGCCCCATCGACCAGTTCAACCAAACCATGGTGGTCCAAGTCCCCGCCGGGGTCGGCGAGGACGACGTCGTCATGGTCCTTCAAGCCCTGCTGGATCGGCACGCCATGCTGCGGCTACGCGCCGCCGACGACAGCGACGGCAGCTGGTCACTACACGTCCCCGAGCCGGGTTCGGTCGACGCCGGAGGGTGCCTTCACGCGGTGGACGTGTTGTCTGATGAGGCGCTGGTCAAGGCCCGGTCGCGATTGAATCCGGCCGCCGGACAGATGCTGAGCGCGCTATGGGTGGCAGACACCGGCCACCTGACGCTGATCATCCATCACCTGGCGATCGATGCGGTGTCCTGGCGAATCCTGTTGGAAGACATCAATATTGCGTGGCTCCAACGCCGCAGCGGAGAGCCGGTGGCGTTGCCGGTAGCGGGCACGTCGTTCCAGCGGTGGGCATCGCTGCTGGTTGAACACGGCTCCCGCTCGGCGGTGGCGGAGCACGCCGAGGCGTGGAAGCAGGTGGCCGCGGTCCCGGCCGCGCTGCCTGCGGCAATACCTGCGGTGGATACCCATGCCACGGCTGGGCGCCTTTCGGTTTCGTTGGATGTCGAGACCAGCCGGATGCTGCTCGGCGAGGTGCCCGCGGCGTTTCATGCAGGCGTCCAGGACATTCTGCTGATCGCGTTCGGGTTGGCGTGCACGGAGTTCCTCGGCAGCGGCAGCGCGGCGATCGGCATCGACATCGAAGGGCACGGCCGCCACGAGGAAGTGGCCGCCGACGTCGACCTGTCCCGGACCGTGGGGTGGTTCACCACGAAATACCCGGTGGCGCTGGCGGTCGGGGGGCTGCGCTGGGCACAGGTGGTCGCCGGCGAGGCGGCGCTCGGTGCGGTGATCAAGGATGCCAAGGAACAGCTCCGCGCCCTGCCCGACGGGCTGACCTACGGACTGCTTCGCTACCTCAACCCGGACGTCGACCTGACCGGCTCCGATCCCACGATCGGGTTCAACTACTTGGGGCGGTTGGGCACGGCTGCGGCCGACGGCTCGGAGGAGCTGTGGCGGATCAGCGAGGACGCCATGGAGGTCGCCGGTGCCGCCACCGCGGTCCCCACGCCGCTGGGACACACCGTCGAACTCAACGCCGCAACCGTTGACGCCGGCACCGGCCCACACCTGCACGCGGACTGGACCTGGGCGCAATCGGCGCTCGGCGAGGGCCAGATCCGCCGGCTCAGCCAACTGTGGTTCGACGCCCTAACCGGAATCCGAACCCATGTCCAGCACGGTGGCGGCGGACTGACCCCGTCTGACATCACTCCCGCCCAACTCACCCAACACCAGATCGACGAGTTGCAGCGGGGCCATCGCATCGCTGATGTCTTGCCGCTGACCCCGATGCAGCAGGGACTGCTCTTCCACGCCGCCAGACAGAACAGCGATGACGATCTGTACGCGCTTCAGCTGGACATCACCGTGTCCGGCCCGCTCGATCCCCACCGGCTGCGCAATGCGGTGCGGACCGTCATCAACCGCCACCCCCACCTGGCCGCCCGATTCAGCGATCACTACGACCAGCCGATTCAAATCATCCCGGCCAACCCCGAAACCCCTTGGCAATACCTGGAACTGGACTCCGAGGAGCAGATCCGGCAGGTGTGCGCCGCCGAACGCGCCTCGGTGTGCGACCTCACCGAACCGCACGCCTTCCGGGTGGTGTTGATCCGCACCGCCGAGGATCGGCACCGGCTCGTGCTGACCAATCACCACATCGTGCTCGACGGTTGGTCGCTGCCGATCCTGCTTGGGGAAGTCTTCGGCAACTATCACGGGCAGCGGCTGCCCGCGGCCGTGCCGTATCGCCGGTTCGTCAGCTGGCTGCTCGACCGGGACCCCGAGGCCGCCCACACGGTCTGGTGTGAGGTGCTGGCGGGGTTCGACACCCCCACCCTGGTCGGTCCGCCGGGCCGTTCGGGACCACGAGGGGTGGCATCCCATCGGTTGCCCGCCAGGACGACGCGCGCCGTTGGCGAGCTGGCGCGCTCCTGTCACACCACCGTCAACATCGTGCTGCAGGGCGCGTGGGCGAAGCTGCTGATGGGGTTGACCGGCCAGCGTGACGTCGTCTTCGGTACCGCGGTTTCGGGACGGCCCACCGAGCTGTCGGGCGCGGAAACGATGGTGGGCCTGATGATCAACACGGTGCCGGTGCGCGCACACGTCACGCAGGCCACCAGCACCGCCGATCTGCTCGCTCAACTGCACAGCGCCCACAACCAGACCCTCGACCATCAATACTTGGCACTCAACGAGATTCACCGCGTCACCGGCCACGACCAACTGTTCGACACCCTGTTCGTCTACGAGAACTATCCGATCGACACCAACGCGTTGTCGGACGTCGATGGGTTGGTCATCACCGACTTCACCGGTCGCGAATCCAACCACTACCCACTGACACTGCAAGCCACGCCCGGGCCGGAACTAGGCCTTCGCGTCGAATTCGACACCGCCGTCTTCGACCAGGCTGGCATCGACGTCTTGATCGAACGGTTCGAGCGACTGGTCGTCGCCATGACCGCAGACCCCGCGACGCCGTTGTCGGCGCTGGACGTGCTCGATGCCGGTGAGCATGCCCAGTTGGATGGGCTCGGTAATCGGGCCGTGCTGACTCGGCCCACCACGCAGGTGTCGGTCCCAGAGCTGTTCGCCGCCCAGGTCAGACACACACCCGAGGCGGTCGCGGTGACCTTCGGCCACCGCTCGTTGACCTACCGCGATCTCGACGAATCCTCGAACCGGCTGGCGCACTTACTGTCTGACCACGGGGTTGGCTCCGGTGACTGTGTGGCGCTGCTGTTGGAGCGCTCGGCACGAGCGGTCGTGGCGATGCTGGCGGTCTTGAAGTCGGGAGCAGCGTATCTGGCGATCGATCCGGCGCTGCCTGCGGCGCGGATCGAGTACATGCTCGCCGATTCCGCGCCGATGGCTGCGATCACCACCGCCACCTTGGCTGACCGGTTCCAGGGGTGCGGCCCACTGGTCATCGATGTCGACGACCCCCGCATCGATACCCAACCCAGCACCGCGCTGCCGGTGCCTTCCGTGGATGACCTCGCTTACCTGATTTACACGTCGGGCACTACCGGTACCCCGAAGGGGGTGGCGATCACCCACCACAACCTGACTCATCTGGCGGCGTCCCAACCGGCCGGCCTGCCCGACAGACAGGTGTGGACTCAGTGTCACTCCTATGCCTTTGACTTCTCGGTCTGGGAGATCTGGGCTGCGCTATTGGGTGGGGCCCGGTTGGTGGTGGTGCCAGAAGAGGTAGTCGGTTCATCGAATGACTTCCATGCCTTGTTGATCAGCGAACGGGTCACCGTGCTCACCCAGACCCCCTCGGCGGTCGCGACGCTTTCACCGCAGGGTCTCGAATCGGTGGCGTTGCTGCTCGGGGGTGAGAGGTGTCCGGCTGAGGTGGTGGATCGGTGGGCGCCAGGGCGGGTGATGGTCAATGCCTACGGCCCGACCGAAACCACCGTGTACGCCACCATGAGTGCCCCATTGGCGACTGGGTCGGGAACGGCACCGATCGGTGCGCCGGTATCGACGGCGGCACTGTTCGTCCTCGACGAGTGGTTGCGACCGGTGCCGTCCGGGGTGGTCGGTGAGCTGTACGTCGCCGGCCGTGGTGTGGGAGTCGGCTATTGGCGTCGGGCCGGGCTGAGCGCATCGCGGTTCGTGGCCTGCCCGTTCGGCGAACCCGGGACGCGGATGTACCGCACCGGGGACCTGGTCCGCTGGGGTGCTGACGGGCAACTGCACTACCTCGGCCGCGCCGATGAACAAGTCAAGATCCGCGGCTACCGCATCGAAC
>NZ_JBOGDD010000595.1:0-2339 GCF_050701675.1 Mycobacterium sp.
GAGCTCAGTGGCGGCGCATCGAGGCAGCGTCAATCACGCCCACTATGCGATGAGCAAAGCCGGTGTTCTCGCGCTCACACGGTCACTCGCAGGAGAACTCGCGCCACAGACGCGTGTCAACTCTGTGTCGCCCGGCACCATCGACACTCCGATGGCGCGTCCGAACATCGAGGCGATGGGAGACCGCATTCTGGCGGCCACCCCCCAGCACCGTTTCGGCACGGCCGAGGAGGTGGCCGCGACGATCGCATTCCTGTCCAGCGACGGCGGCGGCTTCATCGACGGCGAGAACATCCACATCAACGGCGGGTGGTACATCGGCTGATCCACAGTCCCTGCTACCCGGTAACGCGTTCCCCTTCGTCAGGAGAATCCTCCATGGAACTGAAGAACTTCATCGGTGGCGAGTACGTCGCCACCAAGAACTCGCACCGCTCTCCGTTGGTTGATCCGTCGACCGGCATCCAGTACGCAGAAGCGCCGGTGTCCCGAGAGGGCGACGTCGATCTCGCGTATCAGTCTGCTGAGCAGGCGTTCTCGAGCTGGCGCGAAACAACGCCCGCTGAACGACAGAGCGCACTGCTGAGCCTTGCTGACGAGCTCGAAGCCCGCGCCGAGGACCTCGTCGAGGTGGAAAGCCGGAACACGGGCAAGACCACCGCCTCGATCGCATCGGACGAGATTCCGCCGATGGTCGACCAGATCAGATTCTTCGCCGGAGCCGCCCGGGTGCTCGAAGGCTTGTCGGCGGGCGAATACATGGCGCGCCACACGTCGTGGATCCGCCGCGAGCCGGTCGGCGTCATAGGTCAAGTCGCGCCGTGGAATTACCCGCTGATGATGGCTGTCTGGAAGATCGCGCCCGCGATCGCCGCGGGCAACACCGTGGTCCTCAAACCGAGCGACACCACACCCGCCTCGGCACTCCTACTCGCGGAGATCGCCGGATCCGTACTGCCGTCGGGTGTGTTCAACGTCGTCTGCGGTGACAGGGAGACCGGGCGTCAGATCGTGAGTCACACTGTGCCTCAAATGGTTTCCATCACCGGATCCGTCAGCGCCGGAATGTCGGTGGCGACGTCGGCAGCCGCCGACCTCAAGCGCGTTCATCTGGAACTCGGCGGCAAGGCGCCGGTGATCGTGTTCGCCGACGCGGACCTCGACGCCGCCGCAACCACCATCGCCGAAGCCGGGCTCTTCAATGCAGGGCAGGACTGCACAGCCGCGACCCGGGTGCTGGCGCACAACAGCATTCGTGACGAGTTCACCGCGAAGCTCACGACGGCCGTCGCCGCATTCGAAACCACCTACGAAGGCGGCCGAGCCTCGACGGCCTTCGTGCCCCCGCTGAACAACATCAGTCAGTTCGAGCGGGTACTGGGCTTCCTCGAACGTAAACCGGCGCATGCGGAGGTGACGACTGGCGGGCAGCGCCAGGGCGACCGCGGCTACTACGTCGAACCGACCGTCATCGCCGAAGTTCACCAAGGCGATGAACTCGCACAGAACGAGATCTTCGGCCCGATCATCACCGTGCAGGGGTTCACGGACGACGACGAGGCGCTGCGATCAGCCAACGGCGTGCGCTATGCGCTTGCGTCGTCGGTCTGGACAAGCGACTTCGGCCGGGCAATGCGCTTCTCGAAGATGCTCGACTTCGGATGCGTGTGGATCAACACCCACATTCCGCTGGTCGCCGAGATGCCGCACGGAGGCTTCAAACACTCCGGCTACGGCAAGGACCTGTCGATCTACGGACTCGAGGACTACACCCGCATCAAACACGTCATGGCCAACATCGACCTCTGAGGACACCCGAACATGTTTCTTGATCTCCAAGGGCGGCACTGATGTCGTTCAACGGCAGCGCTCTGTCACCAGCGCTATTCGGCGACAACGAGATTCGTGACGGGATAGCGGTAGCAGAGCTCATCCCCCTTCTGCTGGCGCTGGCCTCCTCTCAGCGTGATGCCGAACTCCTCGAGGACCGGTTCCGCCCAGCCCTGCTCACTCCGATCATCGGCGCCCTTGCGCAAGGGGGCCTCGAAGCCGAGGTGGTCGACGAACTGCGCGCACGGATCGCCGAGCACCTCGCGTCGCTGACGGTCGACGATGTCGCGTTGCGTCCGCTGTCGGACGAGTTCCTTTTGCAGTGCCTCGAATTCATGACGGGGCAACGCGACGCCGGCTACCTCCCGGTCCTGCGGCGGGAACTGAACTGGGGTGTCGACACCGATCGCCCGCCGAGTGATCTGGGCGACCGTGCGGGCGGCCGCCGAGTCGCGATCATCGGCGGCGGCATCTCCGGAGTGGCTCTCGCGACTCGGCTCGTGCAGGCG
>NZ_JBOGDD010000596.1:0-10833 GCF_050701675.1 Mycobacterium sp.
TCCTGAAGGACATCTGGCCGTCGTCGAAGGAGATCTCCGACGTCATCGCATCGTCGATCGACAGGAAGATGTTCACCGACAGCTACGCCGACGTGTTCAAGGGTGACGAGCGCTGGCGGAACCTCCCCACCCCTGAGGGCAAGACGTTCGACTGGGACCCGAAGTCGACGTACGTGCGCAAGCCACCGTACTTCGACGGCATGCCTGCCGAACCGGAGCCCGTGACCAACATCTCTGGCGCAAGAGTCCTTGCACTGCTTGGTGATTCGGTGACCACCGATCACATCTCCCCGGCGGGCAACATCAAGGCAGGCACTCCCGCAGCGCAGTACCTCGAGGAGAACGGCGTCGCCAAGTTGGACTACAACTCCTACGGCTCCAGGCGCGGCAACCACGAGGTGATGATTCGCGGAACCTTCGCGAACATCCGGCTCAAGAACCAACTGCTCGACGACGTCTCGGGCGGCTACACCCGCGACTTCACTCAGGACGGCGGCCCGCAGGCCTTCATCTACGACGCAGCGCAGAACTACGCGGCGCAGGGCATTCCGCTGGTGGTGCTCGGCGGCAAGGAGTACGGGTCCGGTTCTTCGCGGGACTGGGCGGCCAAGGGCACCAGCCTGCTCGGCGTGCGCGCGGTCATCACCGAGTCGTTCGAGCGGATCCACCGCTCGAACCTCATCGGCATGGGCGTCGTCCCTCTGCAGTTCCCGCCAGGCGAGTCGGCGTCGTCGCTCAAGCTGGACGGCACCGAGACGTTCGACATCTCCGGCGTCGAGGACCTCAACGAGGGCAAGACTCCCAAGACGATGCACGTCACCGCCACCAAGGAGGACGGTTCCAAGGTCGAGTTCGACGCGGTGGTCCGCATCGACACTCCTGGAGAGGCGGACTACTACCGCAATGGCGGCATCCTGCAGTACGTGCTGCGAAACATGCTCAAGGCCTGATCGCCTACTGAGAGAGAGGGTGTTTCGTTGCCCAGGGTGACCGACGACCATCTGGCGGCGCGCCGTCGCCAGATTCTCGACGGCGCCCGGCGGTGCTTCGCGGAGTACGGATACGAGAGAGCGACCGTGCGGCGGCTCGAGCAGACCATCGGGCTGTCGCGCGGCGCCATCTTTCATCACTTCCGCGACAAGGACACCCTGTTCTTCGAGCTGGCCCGCGAGGACGCCGAGCGGATGGCGGAGGTCGCCTCCCGCGAGGGGCTGATTCAGGTGATGCGGGACCTGCTGGCCGCACCGGACCAGTTCGATTGGCTGGCAACACGTCTCGAGATCGCGCGCAAGCTGCGCAACGACCCCGAGTTCCACCGCGGCTGGGCCGATCGATCGCTGGAATTGTCCGAGGCCACCACCGAGCGTCTGCGAAAGCAGAAGCAGGCGGGGCGATTACGTGACGACGTACCCAGCGACGTGCTCCAGACCTACCTCGATCTGGTTCTCGACGGACTCGTCACCCGGCTCGCATCGGGCGAGCAACCCGACCGGCTGAGCGCCGTCCTCGATCTGGTCGAGGCGTCGGTTCGCCAGCAGTAGCAGCTAGCGCCTGCCCCGGTGGTTCGGGCCACCGCGGCTGCGCATGGTCGTACCAGACTCGCGCAGCATGCTGTGGATGGATCCGTACGACTTGCCGGTGGTGGCTACCAGAGTCCGGATGCTCGCACCCTTCTCGTACTCGTGACGCAGCTGGTCGAGCAACTCTTCCCTGGACTTGTCCAGTTCATTCATCTACATTTCCCATCTCCCAGATGCCTTGTTGGTACCCGGAGGGGAGGCTCTTCAATCAGGCCAGTGGGTCACGCGAGTTCGATGAGGTCGCGGTACTCCTCGGACCAGTAGTCCTCGGTGCCGTCGGGCAACAACACGACCCGCTGGGGGTCCAGGGCCTCGGCCGCGCCAGGATCGTGCGTCACCAGGACGACGGCTCCCTGGTAGCTGCGCAGGGCATCGAGCACCTGCTCGCGCGAGGCAGGATCGAGGTTGTTGGTCGGCTCGTCGAGCAGCAGCACGTTGGCCGTCGACGCCACCAGCCCGGCCAGTGCCAGCCGGGTCTTCTCACCACCGGACAGCGTGCCGGCCGGCTGGTCCAGCTGCGGCCCGGTGAACATGAAGGCACCGAGAAGGCTGCGCAGCTCCTGCTCACCGGTGTCGGGCGCGGCATGGCGGATGTTCTCCCACACCGATGCGAGTCCGTCGATGGTGTCGTGTTCCTGCGCGAAGTATCCGAGTTTGAGACCGTGGCCGGGCTCGATCGCCCCGGCGTCCGCGGCCTCCGTTCCCGCCAGGATGCGCAGCAGCGTGGTCTTGCCCGCGCCGTTGAGGCCGAGTACGACGACGCGCGACCCCTTGTCGATCGCCAGGTCGACGCCGGTGAAGATCTCCAGCGAGCCGTAGGTCTTGGTGAGCCCCTTGCCGACCAGTGGGGTGCGACCGCACACGGCGGGCGTCGGGAACCTGATCTTGGCGACCTTGTCGGCAACACGTTCATCGTCGAGTTCGGCGATCATGCGCTCGGCACGCCGCAGCATGTTCTGCGCCGCAACGGCTTTGGTTGCCTTGGCGCCCATCTTGGCGGCCTGGGTGCGCAGCGCGGAGGCCTTCTTCTCGGCATTGGCGCGTTCCCGGCGCCTGCGCTGCTCGTCGGTGGCGCGGGCATCGAGATACTTCTGCCAGCTCATGTTGTAGACGTCTGCCTCGCCGCGGACGGCGTCGAGGAACCACACCCGGTTGACGACGTCGTCGAGGAGTTCGACGTTGTGGCTGATGACCACGAGACCGCCGGTGTGGTTCTGCAGGAAGGTGCGTAGCCACCCGATGGAGTCGGCGTCGAGGTGGTTGGTGGGCTCGTCGAGCAGCAACGTGGTGTCCGACCCCGAACCGGTGTCGGAGGCGGCGAACAGGATCCGGCTCAGCTCGACGCGGCGTCGCTGGCCACCGGATAGCGTGCGCAACGGCTGGGTCAGAATCCGTTCCGGCAGGCCGAGGCTCGCACAGATGCGGCCCGCCTCGCTCTCGGCGGCGTACCCGCCGAGAGCGGCGAACCGCTCTTCGAGTTGGCCATACCGTTTCACCGCCTTGTCCCGCGCGGTGTCGTCGGCGACCTCGGCCATGATGGTCTGCTGCTTCTCGAGGTCGGTGAGCAGGGTGTCCAGCCCGCGTGCCGAGAGCACCCGGTCGCGAGCCAGCATGTCCAGGTCGCCCTCTCGGGGATCCTGTGGCAGGTAGCCGACCTCACCGGTGCGCTCGACGGCGCCGGCGTAGGGCTCACCTTCACCGGCCAGGATGCGCATCGTCGTGGTCTTGCCTGCCCCGTTGCGGCCGACGAGGCCGATCCGGTCGCCCGGCTGAATGCGCAGGGCGGCGCCGTCGATGGCCAGCAGCGTGCGCGCGCCAGCGCGGACCTCGAGGTCCGTTGCGGTGATCACGCTGCACTCCTAGTTTTTTCGTCTGATGGCTACTTGTCGTCACTGAAGACTGCGGGGCGTTTCTCGGCTCGCGCCGCCACCGCTTCCTCGAAGTTGGCGGTGAGCAGGCGCACGTAGAGTTGTCCCAGACCTTCAGCCTGCATGTGACCCTCCAGGCTACCGGCCTCCAGTCCACTCCAGAGCGTGCGCTTGGTCAACTCGATTCCCGGCCGCGAGAACGCGGCGATGCGCTGGGCCATCTGATAGCACGTGTCGAGGAGGTCGTCGTCGGGCACCGCGCGCGACACCAGGCCGATGCGTTCGGCCTCTTCGGCGTCGATGTCTCGTCCGGTCAGCATCAGCTCGAACGCCCGTGAGGTGCCAATTGCCTTGGGCAGCAGGTAGGACAGGCCGAGCTCGCTGGCAGTGAGACCGTTGTTGATGCCCGCGGCCCGGAAGTAGGCTCCCGCGGCGGCGACGCGGATGTCGCACGCCAGCGCGAGGCACAACCCGCCGCCGATCGCCGCGCCGTTGACCGCCGCGATGACCGGCTGGTGCATCTTCCGTATGGCGAGAATCACGTCGTCGAGCACTTCCATCGACCGCAGCGCGAAC
This sequence comes from Mycobacterium sp., assembly GCF_050701675.1. Taxonomy (GTDB): domain Bacteria; phylum Actinomycetota; class Actinomycetes; order Mycobacteriales; family Mycobacteriaceae; genus Mycobacterium. The sequence continues at coordinate 4,025 of NZ_JBOGDD010000596.1, forward strand.
GTGGGGCGGGTCAGACCGTCGACGTGCGGCACCGAACCCGCCGACTTGTGATCGGCGCCGGAGGAGAACCCGCGGCCCGCGCCCGTCAGCACGACCACGCGGACCTCGTTGTCGTGGGTCAGCTCGTCGAGGGCCTGCTTCAGCGGGATCATGACGTCGAACGCCATCGAGTTCATCCGCTCGGGCCTGTTCAGCGTCACCAACGCGACGTGCGGTTGCGGGTGGTCGACGAGGACCAGCGGCAGGGTTTTCGGCTCACTCACGGAGTGCACGCTATCGCGTGCGGCCGCTACGCCTGTCCTGCTTGGGCGCCCTCGGCGATGGCAGCGTCGACGTCGAACTCCTTGATCTTCTCGATCACGTTCTCGAGTTCGGCGGCAGGCAGCATGCCGGAGTGCCGGAAGACCATGTGGCCCTTCTTGAACGCCATCAACGTCGGGATGGCCTGGATCTCGGCGGCGGCCGCCAGACCCTGCTCCGCTTCGGTGTCTACTTTGGCGTGTACGACGTCCGGATGCTTGTCCGACGATGCGGAGTACGTCGGCGCGAATGCGCGACACGGCCCGCACCAAGAGGCCCAGAAGTCGACAAGCACGATCTCGTTGTCGGTAACGGTGTCGTTGAACTGTTCGGTGGTGATGTCTTGCGTGCTCATTTTTCTCCTAACGTCGGTTCTTACCTGGTTGTTCCCACTATGTGGAACGGGCGTGTGGGTCCGGGTGCGGTCAGCGCAGCTCGCTCAGCGCCGCCTCGGCGTCGTAACCATTGAACCCGTCGAGCTCGTCATCTCGTAGCTTGTTTACCCAAGTCGGGTCCGCCAGAAGCGACCGGCCGACGGCGACGACGTCGAACTCGCCCGCCTCGAACTGTGAAACGACCCCGTCGACCGGCGCGGGGGCGATCACCTCACCGGGCTTACCGCCACGGTGGGCGGTCTCCAGACCGACCGAACCGACGGCGATCACCGGCGCACCCGTGACCTTCTTGGTCCACCCGGCCAGGCTGAGCACCGGATCCGCGTCGGGGAAGGCCGGGACGTAGTGCCGCCGCGTCGACGGATGGAAGACGTCGACACCGGCATCCACCAGCGGTGCCAGCACTTCCTGGAGTTCGGCGGGGTCGGCGGCGATGACGGCGTCGAAGTCGGTCGCCTTCCACTGCGAGAACCGGAAGATGATCGGATAGTCCGGACCGACTGCCTCGCGGATCGCGGACACGACCTCGGCGGGGAACCGGGTCCGGTTCGCCAGCGAGCCACCGTAACCGTCGGTGCGCAGATTGGTCCTGTCCCAGAGGAACTCGTCGAGGAGATAGCCGTGCGCGCCGTGAATCTCAACGGCGTCGAAGCCGACCTGGCGGGCATTGAGCGCCGCCTGTCCGTAGAGGTCGGCGACGTAGCCGAGTTCACTGGCCGCCAGCGCGCGCCCCTTGGGCTCGCCGAGTCCGTTGACCCCGGACGGCCCCACCGGCACGACACCGTCGGCGTCGTTGCGCTCGGAGCCCTGATGCCACAGCTGGGCGGCGACGACGGCACCTGCTGCGTGCACCGCATCGGTGACCCTCTGCCAGCCGTCGAGGGCGGCGTCGCCGGCGAGTGTGGGTACCGACGCCGGGAAGCCTGCCGCCGGGTCGGACAGCCGGATGCCCTCGGTGATGACGAGGCCCACCCCACCCGCGGCGCGGCGGGCGTAGTAGTCAGCGACGTCCTGGCCGGGCACACCCCCCGGTGAGGCCTGCCGTGTCATCGGCGCCATGGCGAACCGGTTGGGGATGGTCATCGACCGCACGGTCAGCGGTTGGAAGAATTCACTGGCACCTGCTACGACGCTCACGTTGCGGTGCAACGCACTTCGCCGGGCCGGAGATTCCCTTGCATTCGCGGCGATCACAACTCTTTGCGGCCGCGCTCGAAGAACTCGGCGATGTCGGCCGCGAGCTGGTCGACGTCGTGCGAGGGGTCCAGCGTCACGAACGCACCGAACGGGGCGTTCCAGAACGCGCCGATCCGCGAGGTCCACGGCCCGACGTAGGCATACGGCAGCGGATGGAAGCCGTCGCCTGGCGAGACCCCGTAGTTCACCTCGTCGTCGGTGACGGCGACGTCGAAGTGCTCGGGCCAGAGCACCGGATGTTGTTCCAGCAGAGTGGTTGCCAGCGCGAACCCGCCCGCATACAGGCTTCGGTGCACGAGCTCTGCCGATTCCGGGTCGATGCTGAGCACGTCATCGCTGGACAGCGGATCGACGATCTCGTATACGCCGTCGGGCGGACCGATCTCCAAACCGGTGGCCAGTGCGAGCGCACCGACCGTTCCGGTGAGCGGCGCGGAGTCCTCCCCCCACACCAGTTCGGAGCCGTGTACCGCCACCGGTATCGAAACGGCCGTGAAGCCGTCGGGACGGACGGCTAGCCGAATGGTCCCTGCCGAGCGGTACTGGGGACCGGCGACGAAGCTCTCGGCAATGCCGCGGAGTTGGCGGCGGGTGGAGACATAGGCCTCGTTGTCCATCGCGCCGGGCTCAGACCGTGAAGCCGAGGGCTCTCAGCTGCTCGCGTCCGTCCTCGGTGATCTTGTCCGGGCCCCACGGCGGGTTCCACACCCAATTGATCTTGATCTCGCTGACGAGGCCCGCCCCCACTAGCGCCGTGCGGGACTGGTCCTCGATGACGTCGGTCAGGGGGCAGGCCGCCGAGGTCAGCGTCATGTCGATCAGCGCGACCTTGGAGCCGGCCTCGCCCTCTTCGATGTTCAGCCCGTAGACCAACCCGAGGTCGACGACGTTGATGCCGAGCTCGGGGTCGACGACGTCGCGCATCGCCTCCTCGAGGTCGGCGAACGTCTCCTCGTCCAGTGCGGACACCGATCCCCCGCTTGCATCCTCCGGAACCGTCTCGGTCATCGTCCTGCCTCCTCTAGGTCTGCGTCTGATTCTGCACTCGCCTGGGCCAGTGCGTCCTTGAAAGCCATCCAGCCCAGCAGCGCACACTTCACCCGCGCCGGGTACTTCGCCACGCCCGCGAACGCGATGCCGTCGCCGATGACGTCCTCATCGCCCTCGACGTTTCCTCGCGAGGAGACCATCTCGGTGAACGCCGCTACCGTCTTCAGCGCTGCGCCCACGCTCTGTCCGATGACCTGATCGGTGAGCACCGACGTGGCCGCCTGGCTGATGGAGCAGCCCTGTCCGTCATACGAGATGTCGGTGACCGTGTCACCGTCGGAGGACAGCGCCACCCGCAACGTCACCTCGTCACCGCAGGTCGGATTGATGTGATGCACCTCAGACCCGAAGGGCTCGCGAAGCCCGCGATGATGCGGGTGCTTGTAGTGATCGAGGATCACTTCCTGGTACATCTGTTCCATTCGCACGGGGCGACTCATTCCCGTCCGAAGAACTCGATGGCCCGCTTGATCCCCGCTACCAACCGGTCCACCTCGTCCAGCGAGTTGTACACGGCGAACGACGCCCGCGCGGTGGCCGCGATCCCGAAGCGCCGGTGCAACGGCCATGCGCAGTGGTGACCGACCCGGACCGCGACGCCCTCGTCGTCGAGCACCTGGCCCACGTCGTGCGCGTGAATTCCGTCGACGACGAAGCTCACCGGTGAACCCCTCAGCTCCATCGAGCTGGGGCCGATGAGCCGCACGCCGTCGAGGTTCGACAGTCCCTCCAGCGCCGCGGCGACCAGTTCGTTCTCGTGCGCTTCGACGGCGTCCATCCCGATCGCGCTCAAATATCTTGCGGCCGCTGCCAAACCAACCACCTGCGACGTCATCGGAGTGCCGGCCTCGAAGCGCTGCGGAGCGGGCGCGTACGTCGTGGCCTCCATCGTCACGGTCTCGATCATCGACCCGCCGGTGAGGAACGGTGGCATGGCGCTCAGTAGTTCACGCCGGCCGTACAGCACGCCGATCCCGGTGGGACCCAACATCTTGTGGCCGGAGAAGGCCGCGAAGTCGACATCGAGTGCGTGGAAGTCGACGGGCTGATGCGGCACCGACTGGCAGGCGTCGAGCACGGTCAGCGCGCCGACGGACTTGGCGCGGGCGACCAATTCGGCGACCGGTGCGACGGCGCCGGTGACGTTCGAATGATGGCTGAACGCAACGACCTTCACGCGCCCGTCGAGCTGCAGCGAGTCCAGGTCGATGCGGCCGTCCTCGGTGACGCCGTACCAACGCAGCGTCGCTCCGGTCCGCTGGGCAAGTTCCTGCCACGGGATCAGGTTGGCGTGATGTTCCAGCTCGGTGGTCACGATCACGTCCCCCGGGCCGACGGCACGGTCGAACCGAACGTCTCCAAGAACGTACGACACCAGGTTGATCGACTCGGTGGCGTTCTTGGTGAAGACGAGCTCATCGGCGTCGGCGCCGACGAAGGCCGCGATGTCCTCACGGCCCTGCTCGTAGGCGTCGGTCGACTCCTCCATCAGCTGGTGCGCGCCGCGGTGCACCGCACCGTTGGACGTGGTCAGGAAGTCGCGTTCGGCGTCGAGCACCTGGAGTGGCTTCTGCGACGTCGCTCCGGAATCCAAGTACGCCAACTGGTTTCCGCCGCGCATCACTCTGCTCAGGATCGGGAAGTCGGTCCTGATCGCAGTGAGGTCGAGCGGGCGGGTGACCTGAACGGTCATGCTGTGTCCTCCCTAGGCTCCTGCGGCCGCAGCCTGAGTGAAGCGCTCGTAGCCGTTCTCCTCGAGTTCGTCGGCCAGCTCCGGGCCGCCGGACTCGATGATCCGGCCGTCGAAGAAGACGTGCACGAACTGGGGCTGGATGTAGCGCAGAATGCGGGTGTAGTGCGTGATCAGCAGGACACCTGCATTCTCGGCTGCGGCGTAGCGGTTCACACCCTCGCTGACCACCCGAAGCGCGTCGACGTCGAGGCCTGAGTCGGTCTCGTCGAGGATGGCGATCTTGGGCTTGAGCAGACCGAGCTGCAGAATCTCGTGGCGCTTCTTCTCGCCGCCCGAGAACCCTTCGTTGACACTGCGCTCGCTGAATGCCGGGTCGATGTCCAGATCGCTCATCGCGGTCTTGACCTCCTTGACCCAGTGCCGCAGCTTGGGCGCCTCGCCGCGGACCGCGGTGGCCGCCGTGCGCAGGAAATTCGACATCGAGACGCCCGGTACCTCGACCGGGTACTGCATCGCGAGGAACAGACCCGCGCGGGCGCGCTCGTCGATGCTCATCTCGAGGACGTTCTCACCGTCGAGGGTGATCGAGCCGGAGGTGACGGTGTACTTGGGGTGTCCAGCGATCGCATAGGACAGCGTCGACTTGCCGGATCCGTTCGGCCCCATCACCGCATGGGTCTCCCCCGACTTCACGGTGAGGTTGACGCCCTTGAGGATTTCGATGTCGGCGCCGCCCTCTGCCGAGATGACGGAGGCGTGCAGGTCCTTGACTTCCAGTGTGGTCATGTCAGCTGTTTCTCGATTCGGTGATCGCTAGTTCTCGTTCAATGGCTTCGGTAAGGCGCTCGCGCACCGCGGGTACGGCGATCTTGGCGATGATCTCGCCGAAGAAGCCACGGACCACGAGGCGACGTGCCTGCGCCTCCGGAATGCCGCGGGCGCGTAGGTAGAACAACTGCTCGTCGTCGAAACGTCCCGTGGCACTCGCGTGCCCGGCGCCGACGATCTCCCCCGTCTCGATCTCCAGGTTGGGCACCGAGTCGGCACGGGCGCCATCGGTGAGCACCAGGTTGCGATTCGCTTCGTAGGTGTCGGTGCCGGTGGCCTCCGCGCGGATCAGCACGTCGCCGATCCAGACGGTGTGCGCGTCGGGCTTCTTCGAGTCCGGATCACCCTGCAACGCACCCTTGTACAGCACGTCGGACTTGCAGTTCGGCTGCGCATGATCGATCAGCAGGCGTGACTCGAAGTGCTGGCCGTCATCGGCGAAGTAGGTGCCGAGCATCTGCGCGTTGCCACCGGGGCCGTCGAACCGCACGGTCGCCGAGGTCCGGACGACGTCACCGCCGAGGGTGACGGCGACGTGGCCGAGCACCGAGTCCTTGCCGAGGCGGGCGTGATGCGAGCTGACGTGCACCATGTCGTCTGCCCAGTCGGCGATCCAGATGACGCCGACGCCGGCGGCGTCGTCAACGATGATCTCGACGTTGTCGGCGTAGGTCCCGCTGCCACGAAGGTCGACGACGACGATGGCCCTGGACAACTCCTCGACACGGATCTGCAGGTGGCCGTATGCCGTCGCACCCTCACCGGGACCATTGATGACGATCTCGATGGGCTCGGACACCTCGGTGTCCCGCGCGACGGTGACGATGGTCGCCTGATCGAACGACGAGAACGCCTGCGCGGCAACCCGATCGGCGGGCACGCCGCCCTGACCGAGCCGCTCGTCACCCCGAGCGACGGTCTCCACCGTCACGCCGGGACGCTCGCCGACCTCGATGAGCGCACGGCCGGTCGCGGGTGCGGAGCCGTCGTGCAGGCCACGCAGCCGCCTCAGCGGGGTGAACCGCCACAGTTCGTCACGACCGCCGGGCACCTCGAAGGCGTCGACGTCGAAGGAGGAGAACAGTTCGCCCTTGTTGAGGGCAGTCAGTGTCGATCCACCGTTCTTCACGCCCTCGGCGGCTTCGGTCAGATTGTTGCTCGCGCCCATCAACCGACCGCGCCTTCCATCTGCAATTCGATCAGCCGGTTGAGCTCGAGCGCGTACTCCATCGGGAGCTCCTTCGCGATCGGTTCCACGAAGCCGCGGACCACCATCGCCATGGCCTCGTCCTCGGTCATCCCGCGGCTCATCAGGTAGAACAGCTGATCGGCGCTGACCTTGGAGA
>NZ_JBOGDD010000597.1:0-2447 GCF_050701675.1 Mycobacterium sp.
CTCCCTACGTCTGGCAGGCCCTCATCCGTGATCAGGGGTCGCCCCGGGTGACCGAGGTCGCCCTGTACGACGTCGACGAGGTCCGCCTGGCCACCATCACCACCATCCTCGATCAGCTCGCCGCCGGCTTCTCCGACGTACCCGCCTTGACGACCCACACCGAACTCGAACCCGCTTTGGAGGGAGCCGATTTCGTGTTCGCAGCGATCAGGGTCGGCGGGGTCGAACAACGCTGCTGCGATGAGCACGTCGCGCTCGATCTCAACGTGCTTGGACAGGAGACCACGGGACCGGGCGGAATCGCCTACGCCCTGCGCACCCTGCCGGTGATACTCGACATCGCCGAGACCATCCGCAGGGTGGCCCCGAAGGCGTACTTCCTGAACTTCACCAACCCCGCCGGCATCATCACCGAGGCGCTGCAGGGTGTGCTGGGTGACCGAGCGCTCGGAATCTGCGACACGCCCTCGGGTTTGGGTCGACGCGTGGCCGGCGTGCTCGGTTACGACCACACTCGCATCCAGATGGACTACGTGGGACTCAACCACCTGGGCTGGATGCGGCGAGTCCTCGTCGACGGCGTCGACGTCCTACCCGCCCTGCTCGCCGACGAACAGCGACTGGCTCGGATGGAGGAGGCCCAGGTCTTCGGCGCCGATTGGTTGCGCACGCTCGGACTGATCCCCAACGAGTACCTCTACTACTACTACTTCAACCGTGACGCGGTGCGACGCATCCTCGAATCCCCGCAGACCCGAGGTGACTTCCTGCTGGAGACACAGGGCCAATTCTTCGCGGAAGCCGCCGCCGAACCCGACCTTGCGGCGAAGTTGTGGACCGGTGCGGTGGACGAACGCGGCGCCAGCTACATGGCCGAGGCCAAGGGCGGCGTCCAGGGCGCCCCCGCCGTTGAGCGCGAACGCGAGACCGATCCCGCGCACCTGGGTTATGCCGGTGTGGCGCTTGGAGTGATGGCGGCGATCAGCCGTGACGAGAGGCGCACGATGATCCTCAACGTGCGCAACCGTGGCACCATCGCCGGTCTGCCCGACGACGCGGTAGTGGAAGTGCCTGCCATGGTCGACGCCAACGGCGTGCACCCACTGGCCCTGGATACCCAGCCAGACCTGCACCAGCTCGGATTGATGCAGCAGGTGAAGGCCGTTGAGCGGCACACCATCTCCGCCGCCGCCACCGGATCGACGGCGGAGGCACTCAAGGCGTTTGCATTGCACCCCCTCGTCGACTCGGTCAGCGTCGCGCGGGAGCTGCTCGCCGGCTACCTCGCGGCCAATCCCGACCTCGCCAGGGTGTTGGGGAAGCGTTCACTGGCGGCGTGACGCCAGTCGTCAAGATCGCCACGGATGCCGCGGCGGCGGGTGAGTCCGTCGGCGCGAACCAATGCAATATTCGCAGACCGGGGCCTTCAGCCTGGATGCACCCATACCGTCTGAGGCAAGCCGATTAGGCTGGGGTAACCGGTGGGCACAGCGTTGGCCCACACCCCTGGTTCAGGATCTGCTCGGAGGAGACTTATGCGTTGGCGGCTGCCGAATCGGGCGATGACGGGAATGGCGATCATCTGTGTGGCGCTGCTCGTAAACGGTTGTGAAGCACCGGCTTGGGGGACGCCGCCGAGCACTGAGAACACCCCGCAGGCACCACTTGCCATGCAGCCCGAAGCCCCACCGGCCCAGCCGACGGCCCCGCTCGTCGGACTCGACGCCCGCGTCCGTCAAGCCACCGCCGACGCGGCCAAGTCGGGAGCCAACATCGAGGTCGTCGTACTGGACCGTTCCACCGGCCAGATCGTCTCCAACGGTGTCAACAAGCCCTACCCGATCGCTTCCGTGGTGAAGCTGTTCATCGCCGACGACCTGCTGCTGCAGGAGTCGAAGGGCGAGACGCAACTTTCCCCTGCCGACCGAAAGTCACTCGACATCATGCTGCGGTCCTCCGACGACAGCGCAGCCCAGAACTTCTGGGACCGCAGCGGTCAAAACGCCATCATCGCGCGCGTCAAGGCACGCTACGGGTTGACCGGAACGACGGCACCCTACAACGGACACTGGGACGTCACGCAAAGCACCGCAAGCGATCTGGTCCATTACTACGACATGCTGTTGAACGGCACCGGTGGGCTGCCGCCAGAACAGACCAACGTCATCATCGGCGACCTCGCGCAGTCCACCCCGACGGGAACCGACGGGTACCCGCAGCGGTTCGGCATCCCCGAGGGACTCTATGCCGAGTCGGTCGCGGTCAAGCAGGGCTGGTTCTGCTGCTGGAACGGCGCCAACCAGTTGCACTTCTCCACCGGCATCATCGGACCCGAACACCGCTACGTGATGGCGATCGGCTCCCTGGACCCCACTAGCGCCGACGCTGCCCGTAGGAACATGACTCAGGCCGTCAAGACGATGTTCCCCGGCGGCAGGATCTAGTGC
>NZ_JBOGDD010000598.1:0-6298 GCF_050701675.1 Mycobacterium sp.
AACCCGACCTCAACATCGAGAATCCGAAGGTGCAGGAGGAGATTGCGCGCACGCTCGGCTTCTGGCTCGAGCTGGGTGTCTCGGGCTTCCGGGTCGACGCCGTGCCCTTCATGTTCGCCAAGGACGACGTGCCGGGAAAGCCCGACGCCTTCGATCCCATCCAATTCCTCGGCGACGTACGGAATTTCGTCAATCGGCGCGTCGGTGATGCCGTCCTGCTCGGTGAGGTCAACCTTGCGTACAAGGACCAGAAGGCCTTCTTCGGAGGGTCCGACGGCGACGGGCTCAACATGCAGTTCGACTTCATCGGGATGCAGAACATCTACCTCGCCATGGCCCGCGGGGATGCCCGACCGATCGCCAAGGTGCTGCGGCAGCGACCAAAGCTCGACATCACCAGCCAGTGGGCCAACTTCTTGCGCAACCACGACGAGCTCACCCTCGACAAGCTGAGCGACGGTGAACGCCAAGAGGTCTTCGACGCCTTCGGCCCCGACCCGGACATGCAACTCTATGGCCGCGGCCTGCGACGCCGACTGCCGTCGATGCTCGGCGGCGACGAACGGCGGATGAAGATGGCCTACTCGCTGGCCTTCTCGCTCCCAGGCACTCCGGTCCTGTTCTACGGCGAGGAGATCGGGATGGCCGAGAATCTCGACATACCAGGACGACTCGCCGTGCGCTCGCCGATGCAATGGACGGGCGGTCACAACGGCGGCTTCTCCAGAGCGGCGACGCGGCGGCTCACCCGGCCACTTCCCGACGGCCTGTACGGACCGGAACGCCTCAACGCCGCCGACCAACGCCGCGACCACGGCTCCTTCTGGTGGTTCATGCGCAACCTCATCTACACCTACCGCGAGCAACCGGAGACCGGCTGGTCGAACGTCGAGATCCTCAAACAACCCAACCGGGCCGTGCTGGCTCACGTGTGCCGGGAGGAATCCGGGTGGGCGATGGTGGCGCTGCACAACTTCGCGGCAGACAGTTGCCTCGTCTCGATCGAGGTCGACGATTTGCCACCGGGGTCCATCCTCGTCGACTTGCTCAACGGCCTCACCGAGATCCCACTCGACGCCCACGGTGGGGTCGAGATCGACCTCGAGCCCTACGGCTACCGGTGGCTGCGCGTGAAGCGACCGGAGGACGAGCCAATTGTGTGAGCGAGACGCTGCGTGGTGGACGTCTGCCGTCGTCTACCAGATCTACCCGCGTAGCTTCGCCGACTCGAACGGCGACGGCATCGGCGATCTCGGTGGCATCATCGACCGACTCGACTACGTGAAAGCACTTGGCGTCGACGTGATCTGGTTGTCGCCGGTCTACCGTTCGCCGCAAGCCGACAACGGTTACGACGTCAGCGACTACCGCGCCATCGAGCCGATGTTCGGCACCCTCGCCGAGTTCGACGTGCTGTTGACGAGGGTGCACGAACTGGGGATGAAGTTGGTGATGGATCTGGTGGTCAACCACACCTCCGACGAGCACCCGTGGTTCGCCGAGGCGCGTTCGTCACGCGACAACCCCAAGCGGGATTGGTACATCTGGCGAGATGCCAGGGATGGCGCCGAGCCGAACAACTGGGGCTCGATGTTCTCCGGATCGGCGTGGCAGTGGGACGAGAGCACCGAGCAGTACTACCTGCACCTGTTCGACCGGAGACAACCCGACCTGAATTGGACGAATCCGCAGGTACGAGCTGCCGTTCACGACCTCATGAGCTGGTGGCTCGACCGCGGTGTCGACGGGTTCCGCATGGACGTCATCAACTTCATCTCCAAGGCCGAGGGGCTCCCGGATGCACCGGCGGTTCCTGGGCAGACCTTCGTCAGCGCGTTCGACCTGTTCGCCGACGGACCGCACGTGCACGACTACCTCGCCGAGATGACCCGCGCGGTCTTCACCGAGCGCGGCGGCGACTTCATGACGGTGGGTGAGATGCCGGGCGTGACAACGGATGACGCGCGGCTCTACACCGATCCGGCTCGCAACGAGCTGAACATGGTCTTCCAGTTCGAGCACATGTCCGTCGACCAGGGTTCCGCGGGCAAGTACGACTACCGAGGTTTGGACCTGGTCGTGCTGAAGAAGTCGCTTCATCGGTGGCAGCTTGCGTTGGCGGAGACTGGTTGGAACAGTCTGTATTGGGATAACCACGACCAGCCGCGCGTGGTGTCCCGGTTCGGCGACGACCACCCCGATTACTGGGCCGCCTCGGCCAAGGCCCTCGCGACCGTTCTGCACGGCATGCGTGGCACGCCGTTCGTCTACCAGGGCGAAGAACTCGGAATGACCAACTATCCGTTCCGGCGTCCGCAGGACTTCAAGGACCTCGAGGCCGTGAACTTCTACGACAGCGTGGTCGAACTGGGCGGCGACCAGGCCGCGGCCATGGCTGGCCTTGCCAAGATCAGCCGTGACAACGCTCGTACACCGATGCAGTGGGATGCCGGCCCGAACGGCGGGTTCACCACCGGTGCCCCCTGGCTTCCGGTCAACCCCAACCACAGTTGGCTCAACGCCGAATCTCAATTCTCGGCAACGGATTCCGTGTTCGCGCACTACCAAGCTCTCATCCGGCTACGCCATCAGCTGCCGATCCTGGTGGACGGTGTCTTCGCGCCGCTCATGGCCGAGGACCCGCAGATCTGGGCGTACACCAGAACCAGCCCCACCGATCAACTCCTCGTCGTCGCCAACTGCGGGCGCGATGCCAGGGCCATCGACATCGGCCCGGAATGGGTCGGTGCCACGCTGCTGCTTGGCAACCTGCCAGATCCTGCAGCCACGATCGCGTCGACATCGCTCGAGCTGGCTGCCTGGGATGCGCGGATCTACCTCGCCGACCGTGGGAATCGACACGCGTGATCAAGCCACCACATGAAATCCGTGCCCGCATCCTCACGGTGCGGCTCGCCGCGCAGGACCACCGGCCGACATTGCGGTGGCCCCGATCGCGCCCCCGGAGTGCCACTGAGTGGCAGCACTTGTTCGACTCGCCCCTCGTCGAGGCTCTACGGTCTCGGCCATGGAAAGAACTCCCCAACGGCATACCGCCCATCTGTCGATGGGCGCCATTTGCTTTCGGGATCGCCCATTTCCAGAGATCCTCGCCGCGGCGTCGGCCAGCGGATTCACCGGCATAGGCCTCACGGTCGGGCAGTGCGTCTCAGCACTTGAGCGGGGCATCGGCTTGGACGAGATAAGTGCACGCGTGACCGACGCCGGCCTGCGCGTCGCCGAACTCGAACTGATTCGGCTCGGCGACGACGGTCCCGCCCGTCACGCCAACTCCCTGGTCGAGGATCTATGCCACGCTCTCGTTCCAGATCGAGTACACGTTGCGGCCTTCGTCGGTGAACCGCCACGCATCCTGGATCAGTTCTCGGCCGTATGTGGCAGCCTCGCCCCTGTTCCCGTCGCGTTCGAGTTCATGCCATACAGCAGGGTGCCGGACTTGGCGCAGGCGGTGGGCCTGGCGGAACGGACCGGCGCCACCAATGCGAGGGTCGTTCTCGACGTCGTGCACTTCTTCCGGTCCGGCGGCGATCCTGCCGACCTGACGGCGCAACGACTCGACTGGGTGGCGGGCGTCCAGCTCTCCGACGTGGCGGTCCGCCCCGGCGTGCCGCTGGCGTACGAGGCCCGGCATCTGCGGACCTATCCGGGACGAGGCACGTTGGACATCGGGGGCTTCCTACGGGGCATCGCCAAGGTGTTGGACGTCCTTCCCCCGGTGTCGATCGAGCCCATATCCGACGCGTTGGAGCTGCTTCCCTTGCCAGTGGTCGCCGAGGAGATCATGTACTCCACACTCGGAGCGATCGCAGCGGCAGGCTGGGTCGCTGGCGACGGCGCCTTCACGCGCGCCTGACTCGGGCGAGCGTGGATTCCCCGGCATCAGAGAATCGGGAGCAACTCATGGTTCAAAATCCCCTCCGCATTGGAATCATCGGTGCCGGCGTCATGGGCACCAAGCACGCGGAATACATTGCACGCGAACGTGGAGCAACGTTGGTCGCGGTCGCCGATCCCTCGACCAGAGCCCTGGCCGACGATGCCGGGGTGCCGCACTACGACAACTATCGGGACCTTCTCGGGGCACCGGGCATCGACGGGGTGATCATCGCCAACCCCAACGGCGCCCACGTCGAAACGACACTGGCAGCAGTCGCAGCAGGCATCCCCGCGCTGCTCGAGAAGCCCGTGGCCGTGACTGCTGCAGAAGCCTCGCGCCTGGTGACGGCCGTCCATGGGTCCAACGGAGTGGTACTCGTTGGTCACCATCGGCGCCATCACCCGGCAGTGGCGAAGGCGCGCTACATCATTCGCAGCGGCGCGATCGGCAGGCTCGTGGCCATCAACGGAATGTGGCTGACCAAGAAATCCGACGAGTACTTCGACCAGCAGTGGCGTCGCGAACGAGGAGCAGGGGTCATGCTGATCAACCTCGTTCACGATCTCGATCTCGCCCGCCACCTATGCGGCGAGGTCGCCACCGTGCAGGCCATCAGTAGCAACGCGTTCCGAGGATACGAAGTCGAGGACACCGCTGCCGTCATCGTCGGCTTCACCAACGGCGCCATCGGTACCTTCATTCTGTCTGATTCCGCTGTCGCACCGTGGACTTGGGATCAATCGACTCAGGACGACCCTCAGTTTCCCTTCATCCCGGACATTGCCAGTTGGTCGATCGCGGGCACCGAGGGATCACTGGCCTTTCCGCAACTCGCCCGCTTCTACTACGACGGTGGATCCGACTGGCACCACCCGTTGTCGCGCCGATATGAAGGCACTGAAGGCGGCGATTCCTACACGCGGCAACTCCGGCACTTCATCGCCGTCGCACGAGGTGAGGCCGCGCCGCTGGTGACCGTCGAAGACGCCGCAGTCAGCTTGGCCCTCATCGAGACGGCGCAGCACGCCGCCGAGAGTGGCAACAGACTCGATGCGCGATCGTCACTGTTCGATACCCCTTGAGCGCCTCCGCAATCCCGCAGCCGAGCCGTCGGTGACACGCGCCCAATGGCGAGAGGTCGAGCCCCCGTTGCGAGAGCAATATTCGCCGGACCGCCACTGAGTGAACGTGAGTCGTGCCGTTGTCGTGATCTGGGGCGCACAGTGAGTTGCGTGTGAACATCGGCACAACGAGTCGACTTGGGCGACTCCCGTCATGACTTGGAAAGGAACCGTTGTGGCTCGTGCAACGGAAGTAACCGTCCGCGATGTCATAGATCGCAACTCGCTCAGCTGGTTCCAAAAGCGAACGTTGATCCTTTGCTTTCTGTGCATCGTGGTCGACGGACTGGAGGTCACCGCCGTCGGCTTCATGTCTGCCGCCGTGAAGGAGGACTGGGGTATCAGCACCGCGCAACTAGCGCCAGCCGTCACCACCGGGCTCATGGGTCTTGGCATCGGCGCGCTGGTAGGTGGCCCCCTTGGAGACCGTTTCGGACGCAGGAGCGTAATCGTCTGGGCCATCGGCACGTTCACGGTGACAACCATGCTCACCGCCACCACTGACGGCATCGCCACTTTCAGCATCCTTCGGCTTCTCACCGGGCTTGGCTTGGGCGCATCGATGCCGAACGTCGCTGCCCTCGTCTCGGAGTTCGTCCCCACCGGACGTCGCCGCTCCATCGTTGCCGTCATTTGGTCAGGGTTCACAACGGGTGCAGCCGTCGGCGCCATCCTGGTGCCATTCGTGGTCGAGGCGTTCGGTTGGGAGGTTGCGATACTCCTGTGCGGCGCCACTGCTGCGGCGATCTTCCTCGCCATCGCCCGCCTGCTGCCGGAGTCGGTGCGGTTCCTGGCGAACTCCGGACGCAATCACGATGACCTCGTAAAATATTGCAACTACATCGAACTCGGGTCCGTGAACGCGCACAGCACATTCACCCGCGAGACAGCCACACACACTCGGTCGTATCCGATTGGCGCTCTCCTTGCCTCCCGACTAAGACTGGGAACAGCGACCATGTGGATCGGCTACATGGCGGTGATGTTCACGATCTATCTCACGAATACGTGGTTGCCGTTCTTGTTCAAGGAAGCAGGCTTCGCCACCAGTACGATTTCGCTGCTGACAACCCTGCTACAGGTCGGTGGAACAGTCGGATGTGCCGCGATCGGCTTCATCCAGGACAAAATCGGTGCGCACGTCACGATCGTGTGGGCAAGCGCACTCGGCGCTGCAATGGCAATCGCGATCGCCGTATCTCCATCGTCGACAGCGTTGCTGGCAGCGCTGATCTTCGTGCTCGGCATGTGCACGAATTCCATTTCGACGGGCTATACG
>NZ_JBOGDD010000599.1:0-8402 GCF_050701675.1 Mycobacterium sp.
AGCTCGCGCCAGTCGGTGGCGATCATGTTGGTGGCCGTCCGCAGCCCCGTGGCCCGCTTGAACTCCGCCATGACCTCGCGGCCCGAGAACCCGGCTTCCGGTCCGACCGGGTCTTCGGCGTAGGCCAGCACCCCGTCGAGTTCGCGGCACGTGGTGATGGCATCGTCGAGGAGCCAGCCGCCATTGGGATCCAACGTGATTCGCGCGTCCGGAAAGCGGTCCGCCAGCGCGATCACTGCCTTGGCCTCATCGGGTGCGGGCAGTACGCCGCCCTTGAGCTTGAAGTCGCGGAACCCGTACCGCTCCCTGGCCGCCTCCGCGAGCCGGACCACCGCATCGGGTGTCATCGCCTCGTCGTGCCGGATGCGCAGCCACTCGTCGGAGCCGGCGGGTTCGTCGCGTGCCGACGCGTACGGCAGGTCGGTCCTGGTGCGATCGCCGACGAAGAAGAGATACCCGAGCGCCTGAACGCGGGTGCGCTGCAGTCCCTCGCCGAGCAGCGCCGCAACGGGGACGTCCAGGTGCTTGCCGAGGAGGTCGAGCAGGGCCGACTCGACGGCGGTGACCGCGTGCACGGTGATTCGGAGATCGAACGTCTGCGCGCCACGGCCCGCGGCGTCACGATCGGCGAAGGTGCGGCGGATGTCGGCGAGCACCGCGTGATACTCGCCGATGCTGCGACCCTCGACGATCTGGCGGGCGTCTTCGAGCGTGCGACGGATCGGCTCACCGCCGGGTACCTCGCCGACGCCGACGTTGCCGTCGGAGTCGTTGAGGATGACCAGGTTTCGGGTGAAGTACGGCGCATGGGCGCCGCTCAGGTTCAGCAGCATGCTGTCGCGTCCGGCGATGGGAACCACCCGCATGGCGGTCACGACGGGGGTGCGACTCTCTCGGGGCGAGCGAAGCGACGGGGGAGGTGGCGTCCTCATACCGTCAGCCTACAAACGTTCGTTGATACTCGTCCAACACTCATATGACATGGATTGATGCGCCGACTGCATGAGCGATCCATCCGAGGAGGGTCACTGGGCGAACCACTTGTCGCCGTTGGCGACGGGCCGCAGCACGCGGGTCACCTTGTCCCCCACGCTGCACAGCGCCTCGACGACGGCCCGCTCGCGCTCCGGCGTCAACCGCGCGACCGGGACCGAGGCGCTGATCGCGTCCTGCGCGGGCCGCGTGTAGCCCAGTGTCACGGCGAAGCACCGCAACCCGGCCGTGTTCTCCTCGTCGTCGGTGGCATAACCGCGTACCCGTGCCGTCTCCAGCTGCTCCTCGAGTGCCGCCCGGTCCGTCGTCGTGTGCACCGTGAGCGCCTGTAGTGCGTCAGGAACGTGTCGATCCCTCTCGGCGCCGAACCTGTCCGCCAGCAACGCCTTTCCCAGCGCGGTGGTGTGGGCGGGCAGCCGCCGTCCGACCCGGCTCGTCGTCCGGTGGTACTGCCGCGACTCCCTGGTGGCGAGATAGACCACGTCGAAGCCGTCGAGACGCCCGACGTGGAAGGTCTCGTCGAGTGTCTCGCGCAACTCTTCGAGGAATGGCGTGATCATCGGCAGGTAGGGATCACTGTCCAGATAGCTGGTCCCGACGAGCAGTGCGCGGATTCCGATGCCGTACCGCGTCCCGGAGTCGTCGGAGCGGACCCAGCCCTGCGTCATCAGGGTTCGCAACAGCGCGTGCGCACTGCTGCGTGGCATGTCGAGCGCGGCGCTGATCTCGCGGATGCGGGCCGGGCGGTCCTGTCGGGCGGCCAGGTACTCGAGCAGTTCGACGGTGCGCACCGCCGACTTCACCTTGCGCACGGCGACATCCGTCGAGTTGGGGTCGCTCACCACAGCCCCGCCTCGTGCGAGATCAGGACGAGCGCACCGGCGGCGGACATGGCGATCGCCGTCCAGCGCTGTCGCCTCGGGTTCAACAATCCGTTGACGCGCCGGGACAGCAGGTATCCCGCGAGCATCGCAGGCGCCAGCAGCGCGCACATCCGGAACGTTTCGGCGTGCACCGCGCCGGTCAGGGCCAGCATCACGATCGACAGCAGCGAGCCGACGAGGAAGAACCCGCTCATGGTTCCGCGCAGGCCTGGTCCGCTCCTGCCCTGCCACACCAGGGCCATCGGCGGGCCACCGATGGACGTTGCCGTCCCGAATACGCCCGACGTGGCGCCCGCGAGAACGAGGTTGCGTCGCCGTGGCACGGGTATCCACCCCGAGCTGGTGAGCCCGACGCCGAGCAGCACGACGCCTGCGATCAGAATCGCCAGCGCGCGTTCGGGAATGGCGGCCAGCAGCAGCGCCCCTGCGATGGTTCCCGGCACCCGTCCCACCAGCGCCCACCCGGTGCCGGACAGGTCGATCGCCGCGCGCTCGCGCACGGTGACGGCCAGGGTCACCAGTGAAGCCAACATGATCAGCGTGCCGGGTACCAGGCTCGGGTCCACCAGGGCGATCACCGGTGCTGCGAGCATCCCAAGGCCGAACCCGATCGACGCCTGCAGGCAGGACCCGACCAGGATCGCGCCTGCGACGACCGCATACTCGCCCACACTCAAGGCGGCACTCAAGCGCTGTGCGACAGCGCCGAGGCCTCGCCCACCAGTGGATGATGGCATTCCGCGCCGTGTTCGGCGTGTACGGGATCGATCACCAGCGGGGGGCGTTCGGACGCACACACGTCGGTGGCCTTCCAGCATCTCGTCCTGAACCGGCAGCCCGAGGGCGGATTGATGGGCGACGGCACTTCACCCTTGAGCAGGATCCGCTCCTTGCGCTGCGCCGCATCCAGTTTGGGAGCCGCCGACACCAGCGCCGCCGTGTAGGGGTGGCTCGGGCCGTCGAAGACCACTTCGGTGGGGCCCGCCTCGATGATGCGCCCGAGGTACATGACGGAGACGCGGTCGGCCACGTGGCGCACCACCGAAAGGTCGTGCGAGATGAACACATACGAGATCTGCAGCTCCTGCTGCAGGTCGTTGAGCAAGTTGAGCACCTGGGCCTGCACCGAGAGGTCGAGCGCAGAAACCGGCTCGTCGCAGATGATCACGTCGGGATTCAACGCGAGCGCCCGTGCGATGCCGATGCGCTGGCGCTGGCCACCGGAGAACTCCTGTGGGTACTTGTCCGCAGCGCTGGCGCCAAGCCCGACGAGGTCGAGCAGCCCGCGCACCCTGGTGTCGCGGTCGCGCCTGTTCTGGTGCATCGTCTTGTGGGTGCGCCATGGCTCGGCAATGATGTCGCCCGCCGACATGCGCGAGTTCAGCGAGGCATAGGGGTCCTGGAACACCATCTGGACGCGGCGCCGGAACTTCAGCAGGTCCTTGCCGCGCAGACTGAAGGGATCGATTCCGTCGAAGGTGACCGTGCCCGAGTCGGGCCGCTCGAGCATCATCAGGGTGCGCGCCAACGTCGACTTGCCGCAACCGGATTCGCCGACGAGACCCAGCGTCTCACCACGGCGGAGGTCGAGGGTGATGCCGTCGAGTGCGCACAGTGCGTTCTTGCTACCCAGCACCCGGAAGGACTTGCGAAGGTCGCGAACCTGCAGCAGCGGGCCGGCGTCCGTGGCCGACGTGGGATCGGACTGCGGCTCAGACATTGACGACCTCCTTGGGGAAGTGACAGGCAGCATGATGCCTGCTGCCTACGACGGTCAGCGCGGGCCGGTCGGTTCGACAGACGTCTGCGACGAGTGGGCAGCGCGCCTGGTACGCACAGCCCTTGGGAATGGAGTGCAGGTCCGGTGGGGATCCACCGATGGACTTCAGCTCTTCGCCACGTACGGCGCTCACCGGCACCGAGTCGAGAAGACCCTTGGTGTAGGGGTGTCTCGGATTCGCGAATACCTCTGACACCAGGCCGGTTTCGACGATGTTCCCCGCGTACATGACGGCCACGCGGTCGGCTTCCTCCGCGACGAGAGCCAGATCGTGGGTGATGAGCACGACTGCCATGTCGTACTCGGTGCGCAGACTGCGCAACAGTGCCATGATCCCCGCCTGCACGGTGACGTCCAGTGCCGTCGTCGGCTCGTCGGCGATCAGGACGCGCGGGTTCAGCGCGACCGCCATGGCGATGAGCAGGCGCTGCCGCATACCGCCGGAGAACTGGTGCGGGTAGGAGTTCAACCGGCTCTCGGGCTGCGGGATCCCAACGCGCGCCATCAATTCGACGGCCCTGCGCTTGGCCTCCTTGGCCTTCATCCCCTGGTGGATGCGGAATGGCTCCGCCAGCTGGGTGCCAACGGTGTAGAGCGGGTTGAGTGCGGTCAGTGCGTCCTGGAAGACGATCGCCAGTTCGGTGCCGGCGAGCCGCCGCCGCGCCTTCCCGTCGACGGCCAGAAGGTCCGCTGACGCCCCGTCGCTGGCGGTCAGCACGGCCGACCCCGCGGTCACTTCGGCGACCGGTTCGAGCAGGCCGACCAGCGCCGTCGCGGTCATCGACTTGCCGCAGCCGGACTCGCCGAGCAGCGCCAGCGTCTCGCCGCGGCGGGCGGCGAACGACACGTCGTTGACCGCACGGACCTTGCCGCGGATCGTGCGGATGTCGACGGTCAGACCCTCGACGCTGAGAGCCGGATCGGCGTCGACGACGTCGGCAGGCGGGTGTTCTGCGACAGCGGTCATGGCATTCCCTTCATGGTCATGGTGGATCCCTTCAGGACATACGCTTGGAGGCCTTGGTGAAGCGGGACAGTCGCTTCTGCGGGACGGTGAGCCGCCACCGCTGCCCGGGATCTCCTGCGATACGGGCCCAGGCCGCCAGGATGGTGGCCGACACCGTGGTGATCACGATGGCGACTCCTGGGAAGAACGACAGCCACCAGGCCGAGTTCAGGTAGGTGCGCCCCTGCGCGACCATCAGGCCCCAGCTGACGTCGGGCGGCTGGATCCCGATGCCGAGAAAGCTCAGCGAGGACTCGGCGAGCATGACGTAGCAGAAGTCGAGAGTCGCCACGGTCAGCAGCGTCGGCAGCACGATCGGGAGGACGTGCCTGGTGATGATCGCCGACGGGCTGGCCCCGAAGGTGCGAGCGGCGTCGACGAAGAGCCGGCTCTGCAGCTCGGCCGATTCGGCGCGGGCGGTGCGCAGGTACACCGGGATGCGGGTCAACGCCAGCACCGCGACGATGTTGGCCGCGCTCGGCGAGAAGACGTAGAGCACCACCACGGCCAGCAGCAGCGACGGGAAGCTCATGATCACGTCGGCGACGCGCATCGCCACCGTCTCCCGCCATCCGCGGTGGTAGCCGGCCCACATGCCGATCAGGGAGCCGATGACCGCGGAGATCACCACGGCCGGAATGGCGACCGACAGCGTGGTTCGGCTCGCGACGATCAGTCGGGCGAGCATGCTGCGCCCGAGCGGGTCGGTGCCGAGCACGTTGGCCCAGCCGTGGGCGAGCGTGAAGGGCGCCTGGTTGGAATTGTCGAGATCGATGTGGGTGGCGAGGTGGCCCATCAGCATCGGCCCGAAGACCGCGGTGAGAACCACCAGTGCCAGCACCGCGGCCGCGCACGCGGCCACGCGGTCGTTGACCAGCAGCCGGAACCAGATCGACCGCCCCGACTTGCGAGCGCCGCTCGCCTCCGCCTCGCCGACGATCGCCGTCGTCGGCTTGACCGGCACCAGATCGAGTTGAGTGCTCATGTCTCTCGTGTCTCCCTTAGACCCGTGCCGGTTCCCGCACGCGTGCGTCGAGCAGCGCGTAACAGGCATCGATGGCGATGTTCAGGACGAAGATGCTGACCGCGGTGAGGAGCACCGCCGCTTGCAGCACCGCGAAGTCGCGCTGCAGGATGGCATCGATCATCAGCTTGCCGATGCCCGGCCAGCCGAAGATCGCCTCGACGACGACGGCGCCGTTGATCAGACCGACCGCAAGGTCCCCTGCGACGGTCAGTGCAGGCGCGGCCGCGTTGCGCAGCGCATGGTGGGTGACGACGCGCAGATCCCCCGCGCCCTTGCTCCGCGCCAACCTGACGTAGGGGGCCGACAACGCGGAAACCATTGCGCCGCGGACTACTTGGGTGAGTACGCCGAGCGGACGAATCATCAGCGTGGCGATCGGCAGGATCCAGGAAAGCACACCGCTGTCGACGCCGGAGGTCGGCAACACGCCAAGCAGCACCGCGAACAGCCATACGCCCGTGATCGCGAACCAGAAGTCGGGAATGCTGGCGGCGGTCATGGACAGCAGGCTGGAGAACCGGTCGGCCAGCGAGTTGGGCCGGTAGGCCGCCCAGCAGCCGATGATCACGGCGCCCACGATCGCGAGCAGCATGGTGGTGACGGCCAGCTGGAGGGTGGCGGGAAAGGCGCGAAAGGCCATCGCGGACGCCGACTCTCCGGTGCGCAACGACGTCCCGAAGTCGAGGTGGATGACGCCCTTGAAGTAGTCGGCCATCTGGGTCACCAGTGGCTGGTCGAAGCCGTTCTTGGCGGCGAACGCCGCGCGCTGCTCGGGCGTGGCGGATTCGGACATGTAGAGATTGGTGGGGTCACCGGTGAGCCTGGCGAGCAGGAACACGCCGAGCAGCACGATGATCAGCGGCAGTGCGCTGGTGTACATCCGGCGTCGGACGAAGGAAAACATGGGCTGTGTCTCCTGGGCTGGGTGGGGTTACGAAGCGTCGGTGCGGTCGGGGCCTGCGGGAGTCATCTCATTCAGGCGCATCTCGTCGCCGGTGGCGGAGTTGGGCTTGTAGTCGACGCGCGGTGACTTGCCGAGGATGCCCCGCATGTGTGCGATGTACGCCATTTGCATGATTTCCTGGGGTTCTTCGGCGAACAGCTTGGCGAAGGCGTCTTGGCGTGGCTGGCCGGTCAGCACCTCGGCGGCGCGGATCTTCTCGTCGAATTCCGGTGTGCCGTAGGCGGCTTGGGGGCCGTCACTGAGCATGTACTGGTCCATGGTGAACGCGGCGTCACCGGCCTGGTTCCCATGCATGATCATCAGCAGGTATGGACCGGCATTCGGCGGGAATGGCCGCAGCTGATACTCGAGCTGGCTCGAGGTGTCCATCATCTCGATCTTGACGTTGAGTCCGACCTCGGCGAGTTCACTCTGGATCACCTCGATGGTCTCGCTGATGTTTGGGAACTGCGCCGTGCGACCGATGATTCGGATCTGCCGGTCGACGGGCACACCGTCGGCCTTGGCCGCCGAAATGAGCTCCTTGGCCTTGGCGAGGTCGTGCGGCCACAGTCCGAGCTTGTCGTTGTAACCGACGACACCCGACGGGATCAGCTGTGCCGCAGGTTGTCCCAACCCGCGGAAGAGCGCCTTGACGATTCCGGTCCGGTTGATGGAGTAGTTGATGGCCTGTCGCACGCGGATGTCGTTGAGCGGCGCCTCGGTGGCCTGGATGCGGAGCGCGGTGGTCTCGTTGTTCTGGAACGGCACGCCCAATGCGCCGGCCCCATCTTCGGGGCCAAGGCCGGTAGCGATGTCGGTCTCGTCGTTGGTGATCATCGCGGCGCGGACGCTGCCCTCGCTGCGCCACTGGTACTCGGCGCGCGCGAAGGCGGGCTTGGCACCCCAGTAGCGTTCGTTGCGCGCCAGTGTCAGCTTCTGGCCGAAGTCCCAGTTCTCGATGGCATACGGACCCGTGCCAATGGGCTCGCGCACCTTCTCGGCGGAGCTGGTCGACCGCGGCACGATCTCCACGAACGAGATCCGCAACGGCAGAATCGGATCCGGCTTCTCAGTCGCGACGGTCAGCGTGGTGTCGTTCGGCGCTGCCAGCTTCAGCTTCTCGTCGCCGAACACGTATCCGTCGACGTTGCACTGCAACTCGGAATTCACGGCCCGGTCGATCGCGAAGGCGGCATCGGCGGCCGTGAAGGGTGCGCCGTCGGAGAAGGTCACGCCCGAACGGACGTCGAACGTCCACTCGGTCGGCGAGGTCTGGCGCCATCCGGTGGACAGCAGCGGCTGCAGCTCGCCGCTGTTGGGGTCGCGTTCGATGAGCGGCTCGGTGATGTTGGAGCGCACCACGATGCCCGTCGAGGTCAGCGAGCTCTCGCAGGGCTCGAGAGTGGGCGGCTCCTGGGAGAGCACGATCCTCAGCGTGTTGGGGTCGTAGCCACCGTGACCGGAGTTCGCGACGGTGCACCCCGCTGCCACCACGCACACGCTCGCGGCGAGGGCCGCGATGCGACTTGGGGTTGCGGGCATGTCTTCCTCCAGATATCTCCTGTGACGTCCACGTATGTGGATGCAATCTGTGACGGTAGACACACGGTAGGAGCGGCCGCGAGAACCCGTCAACCCAGGCCACGAGGCCAAATTGCGGCTGATGGGCGCCTTGCGACCCGGTTGCCGCGTCCCAAGAAATGCGCTGTGACCTGGTATTTCATTGGCCGGAGCAAGGGTTTGATACTCGCGAGAGAGGCTCAAAC
>NZ_JBOGDD010000600.1:0-2129 GCF_050701675.1 Mycobacterium sp.
CCGCGAGGTCATGGTGCAGTGCCGAGCGCCCAGGGAAATGCGGTCGTCGTGCTGCGCGCGCCCTCGGCGGTGCGCGACCGGTTGGGCTCGCCGAGTTCGGTGAGCAACCCGGCGGCGATTCCCAGCAAGTCGGTCAGCGTGTCCGGGGAGAACCAGGACGGGCGGGTGGCGAACAACAGATCCTCCGTCGCGGTGTTGCCGCCGGCGCCTGGCGCAAACGGGCAGCCGCCGAGGCCGCCGAGGGAGCCGTCCACGGTCGAGGCGCCGGCTTCGATCGCCGCCAGGCTGTTGGCGACGCCGAGTCCCCAGGTGTCGTGGCCGTGGAAGACGATGGGGCGTCGGTCGCGCCGCCCGACCTCGGCGATCAGCGTCGCAACCTCGCCGGGCACCGCTTGGCCGAGCGTGTCGCACAGTACGACTTCCGTTGCCCCGGAGGCACGTTCGTCGGCGACGATGCGCATCACCACACCTGGGTCCACCGGTCCGTCGAACGGACAGGTGAATGCGGTGGCGATACACAGCTGCAGCGACCCACCGACTGACTGCGCGGCCGAGATCGCGTCGGGCATCGCGGCCAGGCTGGCCTCGGTGGGTCTGCCGATGTTGGCCCGGTTGTGCGCGTCCGACGCCGATAGGCAGTACTGAAAGTGGCGGGCGCCTGCGACGGCGGCTCGCTCCACGTGGCGCGGCGTGGCGACCCACACCCAACACCGATCCAGTTCGGCGGGCGTGAGTGCCTCGAGCACCTCCACGGTGTTGGCCATCGGTGGGACCAGGTCCGGCCGGGCCATCGAGCCCACCTCGAGCTGCGGCACGCCCGCGTCCAGCAGCGCGCGGACGATCTCCACCTTGCGCTCGGTGGCAACCGGCTTACCCGTGAGCTGAAGCCCGTCGCGCAGCGTGACGTCGCGCAGCACTGCGGCCGTCATCGTGCCACCGCCGGCCCACGCGCCAGGTCGGCCAGCACCTCGGCGGTGTGTTGACCGAGGTCCGGTCCGACCGCGGTGATCGGCCTCGACCGGCCGCCGATGACCGGCACGATCCCGGTGAACCCGACGGGTTTCGGATCTCCATCGCCCGTGTCGACGTCGAATACTTGAATCATGTTGCGCGCCAACAGTTGGCTGTCCTCGCAGATATCGGCGGCCGTGTTGATCGGCCCGGCCGGAATACCGGCGGCGCCAAGTACCGCAAGCACCTCGTCGCGCGACCGTGCGCAGGTCCAGGCCGCGATCGCACCGTCCAGTTCGTCTCGGGCGGTCCAGCGTCCGGCGTTGGTCTGTAGATCTGCCCGTCCGCCCAGATCATCGCGGCCGATCACGGCCATGTACCTGCGGAAGATCGCGTCGCCATTACCAGCGATGACGACGCTGCCGTCCTCGCACTCGTAGGCGTTCGACGGCGCGATCCCCTCCATGCGCCCACCGGTTCGCCGCCGCTGCGTGCCGTAGGCCAGGTAGTCGGGCACCAGCGATTCCGTCATCGAGAGGACGGATTCGTTCAGGGCGACGTCGATGACCCGCTCTCGAAGTGCGACAGGCTCGCCCGATCGCCCGCGCGCGAAGAGCGCCATCACCGCGCCGAAGGCGCCGTAGAGTCCGGCGATCGAGTCGCCTATCGAAACGCCGACCCGGGATGGCGGCCGGTCGGGATCGCCGACCAGCTCGCGGAGTCCCCCCGCGGCTTCCGCCACCGCGGCGAATCCCGGCTGACCGGCCATCGGACCGGTCTGTCCGAAGGCAGAGATGCGGACGACGACGATCCCGTCGTTGACGGCATCGAGCGCATCGGGGCCCAACCCCCACCGCTCCAGCGTTCCCGGCCGAAAGTTCTCCAGAACGATGTCGCAGTGCCTGGCGATGTCGAGGACAGCGGCCCGGCCCTCGGCGGAGCTCAAGTCCAGGACGATCGACTTCTTGTTGCGGTTGATCGCACGGAACAGCATCGACGTCGTTCCCGCGTACAGGCGCCAATTGCGCAACTCATCACCCGTCCCAGGTCGCTCCACCTTGATCACCTCGGCTCCGAAGTCGGCGAGCAGCCTGCCCGCCGTCGGGGCGGCGATGTAGTTGCCGAGTTCGAGCACGCGGACCCCGTGCAACGGTCCCTGGGAGATGGCGATTGAATCC